>CBDUYA010000015.1:0-17612 GCA_965371335.1 uncultured bacterium
GCTCCTCCGCGTGGCGGCAGCAGCGCTCGTAGATCTTCAGGCTGAGGTCCCGGGCTTTCTCCGCCGTTTCCTTCCCGACCAGCTCGACCGCCCGGGAGAAGGGAATGTTCTCGTCGTGGCCGGAGACCGCCTTCGTGGCCGGCGTGAAGATCGGCGCGGGAAGACGGTCGGACTCTTTCATGCCGGACGGCAGTTTGATACCGCACACCTCGCCGGTCTTGACATACTCCAGGTACCCGGAACCGGAGAGATACCCGCGAACCACGCACTCGATCGGCAGCATATCCAGGCGCGTCACGACCACGGATCGACCGGTCAGGATCCCGGCCTGTTCTCGAAGTGACGCGGGGAAGCGCTCGACACGGTGCTCGCGCAGGTGGTTACGGACGATCGACCCGGTCATCTCAAACCAGAAAAGCGAAATCTGATTGAGGACCTTCCCCTTATCGGGGATGCCGTTGGGCAGGATGTGATCAAATGCGGAGATACGATCGGTCGACACGATCAGCAGTGCGTCGCCGAGATCGTAGTTGTCCCGCACTTTGCCGCGGCTGAGCAGCCGCACCCCGGGCAGCCGGGTTTCGAGAACTGTTTTCATCAGCAGCGCATGCTAGGTCGCCGCCAGCAGGCTTGTCAATGGACCCGCGCGGGCTCGGTTGACCTTCCCGGCGCTTCAGCCTATAAGAGTGGACCGTGCCATGGAGATCGTCTTGAAACGGGTCTGCTGCCTCGGGCTTTTCCTCGCGGGATCGCTCCTCCCGCTGGCTTCGCCGCGCGCCGATGTCAGCACCACCCTCAGCGGAACGATCACCAACATGCAGGGCCGGCCGGTGGCGGACGCCCGCGTCAAGCTGAAGGGCAAAGGCGTCCGCGAAGCTCACCGGACAACCAATGCGAACGGCGGGTACCGCTTCCCCGCCCTGCCCGCCTCGACGCCTTTCGTCCTCACCGTCCAGCACGACGTGTATCGCGCGATCGAGTACGACGGGCTGCAGATCGAGTCGGGACGGACGCTGGTCCTTGATGTAATACTGAGGCGTCCCGGCGAGCGCGAGGTCGTGCTCCTCGCCAGCCGCGACCCGTTTCCCTGGGACGATCTCGTCGCCGGTCTCGAGGAGCAGCTCGACCTGCCGCTTCGTGTTCTTGACCTCGATGAT
Organism: uncultured bacterium; assembly: GCA_965371335.1. Taxonomy (GTDB): domain Bacteria; phylum Acidobacteriota; class Polarisedimenticolia; order Gp22-AA2; family Gp22-AA2; genus CBDUYA01. Next base: position 1,158 of record CBDUYA010000015.1, read on the forward strand.
GTCGAGGATCCCGCCGCCACCGTGCGACTGGTGCGCGCCGAGCGCCCCAATCTCATTATCACGGCGGGCCTGCAGCCGGCGCGCCTGGTGCGCCGGGAGGTACGGAACATCCCCGCCATTCTGACTCTGATCGGCGATCCACGGCGCCATGATCTCGAGTCGACCAACATCTGTTTTGTGACCAATCAACCGTCCCCGGATGAGCTGGCGCAGCGCCTGGCCGACATCCTGCCGGAGGCACGGCGCATCGGCCTGGTTTACGACGCCCGTGCCTCTGCATACGTGGCGCGCGACATACGGCGCGCCCTGCGACGACAGCAGATGGACGTCAGCATGCGGCCCTGTTATAACGCTGAGGAGATCGATGATGTTCTCGAGGCGCTGACGGATCGTGTCGATGCTCTCGCCATTCCCTACGATCCGCTCATGGTGTCACCGGGGATCGCCGGTCCGATCATCGCCTGGGCGTTGCGCCACCGCGTGCCGCTCGTCGCCCCGGCGGCCGACTGGGTGGAACGGGGGGCATTGTTCAGCCATGGGGCCACGCCTGCCACCATCTCGTTCGACGTCGCCTGGGTCGCATCGCAGATCCTTTTCCACGGACGCCAGCCGGTCGATTTCGGGCTGCGCAACCCTGCAAGCCGGGTGATGGCGATCAACAAGGAAACCGCGTTCGCCCTCGGTATCGAGATCCCCGACGACCTGGAATTCGATCTCTCCTATTAGTGCCTTCTCGACGCATCAGTTCCCTCTTGACGTATGCGGCATCACCGCGGCGTTACCGGTTCGTTCTGCCGGAAGGCCCCGTTCAGTGAAGAGGCCGCACCTCCCGCACGCCGCCGATGCGCAGCAGAGAATTGATGATCTTCCGGTGATTGGGATGCACGGTACAGTACTGCAGCGTCAGCTTGACATGCTCTCCGGCCGGTTGGAGACGGAACTGGTCGAGCGGAGAACCGTGGACCTGGAGAGCTCTCTCAATCTCATCTCGCGTGTCTGTCTGCTGATCGTCGAAAACGACTTCCAGGTGGTGATAGACGCAACGCCCGAAAAACCGCCGCTCCAGGAGGCCCAGTCCGAACTGCACCAGGAGGATGAGGGCGGTGCAGGTCATCGCCACCCCGCCCAACCCGGCCCCGATCGACATCCCGATCGCGGCAACCACCCAGATCATCGCTGCCGATGTGAGCCCCCTGACGTAGCCACGCGACTGGATGATGGCGCCGGCACCGAGAAATCCGATCCCGGTGACGACCTGAGCGGCGATGCGCGCCGGATCGCCGGGCGTCTCCGCCGAGAAGATCAGAGCGACCTGGACCGACAGCCACATGAAAAGCATCGAGCCGAGACAGATGAGAATATTGGTGCGGAAACCGGCCGGCTTGCGCCGCATCTCCCTTTCGACACCAACCAGACCGCCACACAGGATCGCCAGCAGCGCCTTGGGCAGGAAATCGGCGACCATCGGAAAGCTCGACTGCCACATCATCTTGTCCTCCTCCCCCTTTTCCGGATCGGGAGACGGCTCAGCCTATGATAGTGTCCTGACATGAAATTGTCCGCAGTGCCCGCTGGTACGCCCGCCCGATACGCTCTCAGCGCCTCGCGCCGCGCCCCGTGTTGCCGTCGGGATCGTTCGCCATGACCTTTCGGGACTCCGGCCTCATCGCCGTCTTGACCCTCCTCTCCCTGGCGGCCACCTGGCGGGTCACTCCCGGGACGATGGATCGCCTCCGCGCGGAGCCGCCGGCGCCGGGCGACACGGTGCTGTTCGCCGACGGGCGCTACGAGGGGCTCTGGCTGGTTGCATCACAGGGGGTCACCTACAGGACCGAGGGGGACGGGGCGGTGTTCGAGGCAATCCGCCTGCAGCCCGGCGCCCGCGACAACCGCTTCGATCGACTTCAGCAATCCGGCTCGACGCTTCACTTCGGCATCGCCATCCAGGGCCACGGGAACATCTTCCGCGGCGTCACCGTGCGCGACAACCCGACCCATGGATTCCTCTTTCTCTGCATGAGCCGCGATGAGCCCTGCACCGACCCGCCGACCGGCAATCTTCTGGATGGCATCGAGTCATCCGGGAACGGCAACACCGGCATCAAGTTCGACGCCGGCGCCCGCAACGAGATCCGCGGCTGCCATGTTCATCACAACGGCAATCAGGGTCTGTTCGAAGGGGGTGACAACGACGAGGTCGTGATCGCCAATTGCGAGTTCGCCTACAACGGGTCGGATGGGTACGATCACGGCCTCTACCTGAAGGGGCGCAGCGGCACGATCCTCCGCAACCGGGTCCATCACAATGCCGGCTACGGCATTCATTGCTGGGCTGCCTGCTACGGCACGGCCGAAAAGCAGTACACGATCATGTGGAACGACATCTTCGCCAACGGGACCGGCGGCACCGTCATCGCCGGCACCTGGCGGGAAGCTCATCCTCCCGGTGACGGATACGCCCGTTTCGTCCGCTATCAGCACAACCGCGAACACCACAACGGCGACTGGCCGTCCACCACCCCCTCTCCGCCTCCGGAGCCGTAGTCAGAAGCCTGCCCGGGTATTGCGGTGGGCCGCGTTCGAAACGCCGCGGGGATGCACGCGATCCTCCCGCAACGATCCGGTCCGCCGGCGGCCGGCATCCAGGAAGGAGACCTGGTCGACCGTCAGGCTGACCGCCCCGAAGTCCTCGTCGACCCTGCCCCGCAGAATGTACGGCCGCGCCGTCGACAGCAGCGCACAGAAACGCTCGTAGGCGCGGGGGAAGAAGGTGGTCTCGTAGATCGCGGTCGTGTCCTCGAAGGAAACGAATTCCATCGGCTGATCGTCCTTTGTCGTCACCACCTTACCGGTGACCAGCCAGCCGATCGAGGTGACCCGGTGGCCGGCATGGCGCGCCAGGTCGGTGCCGCGCACCAGCCGCACTCCGGCCCGCCGCAGCGCCAGCAGATCGTCGCGGTAGAGGGTCAGGGGGTGCCGGCTCACCAGAAAACCGAGCGTGTCGGCCTCGTCGCGAAGCAGTTTCGCGGCGCGATACGGGCGGGGATCCGGCAGCGGCCCGAGTTCCGGCGGGAAGAGCAGATTGCCGCGCCGCAGCCGGCCCCCGGTCCGGGCTTCCCATTCCTGCAGCCTCCAGTGCAGGCGCGGCCGCAGATCGAGACCGGTCTGCCCGTCATGCGGCCCGAACCCGATCCGATCGAAGACACCGGCGCGGATCAGCAGGCGCGTAGCGGAGAGATCGATCGGCACCCGGCGCAGAAAATCGTCGAACGAGACGAACGGGCCACGCCGTTGCCGCTCCTCCCCGAGCGCCGCGATCGCCTCCTCACGCAGTCCCTTAATCTGCTGCAGCCCGATCCGGACCCAGCCGCGATGCGTCCGTCCCGCAGCGTCGTTTTCCCCGTTGCTCCGGCCCGTATACGGCTTCGCGCTGTCGTTGATCTCCGGCAGACGGAGCTCCAGCCCCATGCGCCGGCACTCCGACAGGTAGGCGAAGGTCGAGTAGTACCCCCCGCCGTTGCTCAGCACCGCCGCCATGAACTCCGCCGGATGATGCGCCTTGAGATAGGCCGACTTGAACGACACCAGGGCGTAGGAGGCCGAATGCGGCTTGCAGAAGGAGTATCCGGAGAAGCTCAGGATCATCCGCCAGACCGCCTCAATCACCTCCGCAGCGATCCCCCGCGCCGCCGCCCCCCGGGCGAAGCGCCGGCGATAGTCCTCCACCGTGCGGCCGGCCCACTTTTTGGCCAGCACCTTGCGCAACCCATCGGCTTCGGCGTCGCTGAAGCCGGCCATGCGGATCGCCACTCGCGACACGTCCTCCTGGTAGCACATGATCCCGTAGGTATCGCTCAGCAGCTCGTCGAGGATCGGATGCAGTGAGGTATACGAACCGCCCCGGAGGCGGCGGATGTACTCGCGGATGTAGCGGTTGGCCGCCGGCCGGATGATCGACGAGTGAATCACCAGGTGCTCGAAATCACCCCGCCTGGTTTTCTGCTGCAGTTGACGCATGGCGGGCGATTCGACGTAGAACACCCCCATCGTGTCGCCGTCCCGGATGCGTTCCTGGGTGCGCGCATCCTCCAGCGGGTCGAACGCGTCGTAGCGAAGCTCCGGCCCTCCCCCCGCGCGCACGGCGGCGCAGGCGTCCCGGATCACCGCCAGCGAGCGGTTGCCGAGCAGATCGATTTTGACCAGGCCCGCCTGCTCCGCCTGATCCTTTTCCCACTGGATGACGTCGACCCCTTTGGCGGTCTTCTCGACCGGAACGTGACGATCGATCCCGTCCGTCGCGATCACGACCCCGCCACAATGCACCGAAAGGTGGCGCGGCGCCCCGTCGAGGCGGGTCGCCCAGTCGAGGATCTCCGGCCAGGGAGGCCGCCCCAGCATGCCGTCACGGGCGGCGCTCATGTCGTCTCCCCGGAACAGCGGATGTCGCCGCGTCGCTTCGGCCGCCCCTTCCTCACCCCAGTACCTCCCCAGCCGGCCGGTCACCCGGCGGATCTCGTCATCGGGCAGGCCATACACCTTCGCCACCTCGCGCACCGCGGCGCGGGCGCGGAACGTCACGTGGTTGGCGATCATGGCGGTGCGTCCGGGGCCGAACGCCCGGAACACCCAGTCGAGCACGTCGTCCCGTTCATCCCAGCAGAAGTCGACGTCGATGTCGGGTGGGTCGACCCGTCCCATGTTGAGAAACCGCTCGAAGTAGAGATCGTGTCCGATTGGTTCGACGTGCGTGATCCCGAGGCAGTACGAGACGATCGAGGCCGCCGCCGACCCGCGGCCCGCAGTGCACGACGAGCGCCGGACGATCTCCTGCACCACCAGGAAATATTCGGCGAATCCTTTGGCGCGGATGATCGCCAGCTCGTGATCCAGCCGGTCGCGCACCGGCGGGGTGACCGCTCCATACCGCCTCCGCGCCCCCTCCTCGCAGCGGGCCTGCAGGAGCGCAAACGGGTCGCCGTACGGCCCGCCGGGAAGATCGGCGAGGCGGGGGAAAACGAGATCGCCCCACGGCGGCTTCGACAGCGCACAGGCGGCGGCGATGCGACCGGCCGCCGCCACCGCGTCCGGACAATGCGGGTAGGCCCGCTCCATCGCGGCGGGCGGTTTGAGCCAGGCCTGCGGCGATGCCAGCTCTTCCGGAGCGACCCGGTCCCGCGTCGTGTTGAGCGCAATCGCCCGCAGCATGCGATGCAGGTCGTAGTCGCGCGCATCGACGAAGTGCACGTCGTTGACCGCGACCGGACTGAATCCGGCGCGGCGCGCTTCCCGAATGCGCGCCCATCCCCGCGGGGCGGCGGTCCCACCGCCGGCGGGACCGACCGCCAGGTAGAGATCGTCCGGCCCGCGCGCCTCGCGAACCGTCTCCAGCAGGCGCAGCGAAGGGGACAGCACGATGATCCCATCCGAAGCGGTCGCCAGCGCTGCGGCCGGAGAGAAGACCGGCTCCCGGTGACGGCGTGTCAGGAGCCGGCAGAGGGAGACATATCCGCTGCGATCCGCCGCCAGCAGCGTCGCGCTCTCCCCCGCCGGCCGGTCCGCTCCGGCGGCGGTCAGCTCGGCCCCCAGGATCGGCTGCAGCCCGGCGGCGCGCGCGATCTCCCAGAAGCGCACCGCACCGTAGAGCCCATCGATGTCGGTCATCGCCAGCGCCGTCATGCCCCTGCGGCGCGTCTCCAGGCAGAGCGCCTCCAGACTTGCGACGCCGCGCATCAGGCTGTAATGGGATCGCACCTGCAGGTGCACGAAACGATCGGTCATCGGCGGGCGTTACGGTGGAGCGCCGGTGTGCTTCGGGGCGGTGCCAGCCGGCCCCAGACGATCGACTCCGCTCCGAAGCGCCCCCGGATCCGATCGATCGCGCCGGCCAGCGTCTCCGCCGCGCCGATCCGCCGCCCGCCGGGATGCGCCGGGCCGTACGCCACCGGCCGGCCGGCGGCCGGTGTATCGAACTCCTGGGGATCGAACAGGACGAGCTGCCGCGGCCCACGCACGAAGTCGGAGCAGTCCAGGGTGATGGCGCGGACACGCACGCGTCGCGACAGGACACGACCGAGAAGGGTCTGCGCCGCGGCGAACAGCGGCAGCTCAGCGGTCGTCGGGACCGGCAGCAGCATCCCTCCGCTTGCCGTGACGGCATCGCTGTAGCGCACCGCGAGTTGCAGCCGCCGGGGCGTGACGCCAAGACGCCGCAGGCGCGCGCCGGCACGCTCGCACAGACACCAGAGCGTTCGATGGAGAATCGATCGCGCGTTGCTGTCCTCGGCGAGCGTTTTCTGTTCCACCACGGCCCGGCACCTTTCCGGCGGTCGCACCGGTGAATCGTCAATGCCGGAGGCCTGGCGATGCAGGTGCCCGCCTCGCCGGCCGAAGGCGATCCGGATCTGGATGAGGGAGAGACGCAGGAGGTCGCCGATCCGGGTGATGCCGAGATCCTCGAATCGCGCCCGCGCTGCCGGATTGGCGGCCCCCGGCAGAAAGCCGACCGGTAACGGCTGCAGAAACGGCGCCTCACCGCCGGGAAAGATATCGCACAGGCCGTCGGGGCGGATCACCCGGGCCGCGACGCGACTGACCAGCTTGTTGGTGGCGACCCCGACCGTCGCCGACAGACGCAGCCGGGTGGCGACCTCCCGGCGGATACGGGCGGCGACATCGGTGGCATGGCCGAACAGGCGGCCGGTTCCGGTCAGGTCGAGATACGACTGCCCGGGGACCGTCGGTTCGACCAGCGGGGAGTACGCGTGCAGCAGGGTCGCGATGGCGGCGGCGGCACGCTGGTAGAGCCGTTCATTGACCGGCAGCAGAACCACCCCGGGGCAACGGCGGGCGGCCTCCCGGACCGGCATCCCGGCCCGCACCCCGTCCCGGACCGCCTCCGGCGAGGCCGCCAGGATCGTGGCCCGGGCACTCCCCGGCGGCGCCACGATGACCGGGCGATCACGCAGCCCCGGTTCGATCACCCGTTCGACGGCGATCGGAAAAGCCGGCACGTCGACGTGCAGAATGCTGCGGTCCACAGGTCAACGGAACCTGCGGATCAGGCCGATGACGATCCCCTGGATCTGCAGATCCCCTTCTTCAACCACGATGGGACGCATGCGGGGGTTCGCCGGGCGCAGCTCGATGCGCGTTCCACGGCGGTGAAACCGCTTGATGGTGGCGTCGTCACCGATCAGCGCGACGACGGTCTGCCCGTTCCTGGCGTCCCGTTGCTGCTTGACGATGACGATGTCGCCGTCGCGGATCCCGTCGTCGACCATGCTGTCGCCGACCACCCGCAGGGCGAAGTTGTTGTCGCCCCGCAACATGGCTTCCGGCACCTCGACGGTTTCCGGGCTGGGGATCGCCTCGATCGGCCGGCCGGCGGCCACCCGGCCAAGCAGCGGCAGAACCCTGGCCGCCGGTCCCGGGTCGACCAGCTCGAGGGCCCGCTTGCGGTTCCCCCATGGGCTCCTGACGTAGCCCTTCTCCTCGAGCCGCTTGAGATGCTTCTGAACGGAATTGTAAGAACGGAAGCGGAAGGCCCGGCGGATCTCCTCGTAGGAAGGGGCGATGGACCGCTCCCGGATAAATTCCTTGATGAAGTCGTAGATCGCCTGCTGTCGTTCGGTGAGATCCTGCACGGAACAATCCTCCCGGCCAAGGCCTCCGGCCATCCCGGACAGAATAGTGTAAATTCATAGAATGTCAAGAGGGTAAACCGACACTCCCCGCGCAACGCGTCCTGTCAGGCGCAGGGCATGGTGCCGCAAGCGGGGAAGGTCCGCGATCAGGATCCGGGAGGCGGCGTGCCGGGCGGGGCCGGGAAGGACATCCCGGGCGGGGCGTCGGGCATCACTCCGGGGGGCGGAATCGGACGGCCCGATTCGTCCTTCCAGAGCGTGCTCCTCCAGAACACCGTCCTTTCCTGGCAACTGCCGCCGGTTCCGCACCCGGCATCGCCGGTGCAGGGGCCGCCGAGCGTCGACGATGCGCCGGGGCCGGCCGTGATGCACACCGCATCGGGAAAGCGCCCGTCGGCGAACGACGCGGTCGACTGCAGAAGCTGAAACCGGTTGACCAGGTATTTCATCGGCTCGGCGAATCGGCGCGTATGCTCAATGACGAACGCGATGGTCCCGGGCTTCTGCGCGATGTCGTCGAGATCGACCGCGGAGGGATCGGAGATCAGACGAACATTCTCCCGATTCCCGATCAGAAACTTCAGGCTGTCGACCATGCGGGTGTGCAGCACGTAGACCGCCTGATCCTGCGGCAGGGTCCTTACGAACATCCCCATGATCGTCTGGGTCGGGCCGAAATTCTCCATGGCGTAACTGGATCGCCCCGCCTGCAGAAAATAGTTGCTGTATCCCTGGACGCAGGCCAGGAGTGCCATGCCGGCGATCGCGGCGCCGCCCACCCAGACGGTCACCGGTCTTCTCAGACCAGCGATGTCGTCGTAGACGCGCCAGGCGAACAGGGCCGCGAACAGGCAGAGCCACGGAACGTTGAGGAGCATGCGGGTCAGGCTCGGACCGGTCCATCCGACGGTGAACAGAAGTGCCAGCACGCCCAGAACCGGCAGCGTGCAGGCCGCTTCCCCTCCCCGTCGCAGGCCCCTCCAGCCGGCATAGATCAAGCCGAGCGCGGCGAGGGCCGCGGTGACGATCGCTTCCGGCTCCAGGCCGATCGCTCCGAAGGTGGTGCTCACCCCGTCGCTGATGAAGGCGTCGCTCTGGATGATCGCGTACCGCGGCGGAAAATAGTTCATCATCGTGAGGGCATGCAGCAGGTTCGCTCCCCAGGCGGCTCGCGGCGGCAGGGTTGCGTAAGCGCCGCGGAACAGGAAGTCCCCGGTGGTGAGGTGCGAGAAGCGCCAGACGACGCCGGCGAGCAGAACGGCCGCGCCGCCGCCGATCAGCAGCGGCCGCATCGCCCATCCCCGACCGTCGGCCCGCTTCCCCCGCCCCATCGGCAGGGTCATCAGCACGAAGGCCGCCAGCGCCACCGGCACCGCCCGAAAAGAGGTGTAGCTCCACAGCCCCAGACCGACGACCCCGCTCCACAGGAGGTGATCGCGCAGCCGGCCCGATTCACGGGCCCTAAGGAAGAGCGCTGTCGCCCCGACGGCGAACAACGGCGCGAGAATCGCCCGCAGGCCGACCCGGCTGTACAGGAGGTGCCACGGCGAGAACGCCAGGAACAGGGTCGCGAGCAACGCCACGTGCCAGCCGAACCGCCCGCGCGCAAACAGATAGAGAGCCAGGAGGGTCAGGATACCCGTGGCGATCGAGACCGCCCGCAACGGGAACACGCGATCGATGAGCGGATCATTGATCAACTTCGATTGCAGCCCGAACACCGCCGGCATGGCACGCACCAGGTTGAGGGCGATCCGGGGATGTTCGTACGAGAACGCGGCCAGATAATGAAACATCGTCTCACGGTTCAAACCGCGTTCCGTGATGGTGGAGAACGGCTTGCCCTCGACGATCTCGCTGGCCTCGATGGCGTTGATCGCCTCGTCGTTGTTGAGGCCGCGCGGGATCACGTCGATGGCGTGAATCCGCAGGAAGAGTCCAACGACGATGACCCCGGCGACCAGCCCCCACTCAAGACCTGGCTGCAGATGGGCTGGCAGTCCCACCGGCGCGGTGGGGCCGTCTCCGCGGCGACGCCCCGGGAGCAACACCGCCAGCAGCAGGGCGATGGCGACAAGGTACAGGGCGACCCCCGGGACGACTCCGGACCAGGCCGCGCCGGACTTGTTGGCGAGACAGAACTGCCCCGCGATTGCGAGCAGGGCCGCGAGCGGAGTTCCCAGCGCTGCTGACATGCGGCCGATGCCGGAACGGCCCGACCGGTCTTCCGCCGCCTGCGACGTGGCGCGCGATCCGCTCACCGCATCTCCGCGTTCAATTGACATAGCCGAGTGATTCTAGCCGTTCGCGGATCTTCTCGTCGAGGATGATCGCCTGGCCCGGTGCGCTCGGCCGCGTTCGCCACAGGAAGAATCCGACCTCACCGCCCGGCAGGTAGTCTGGGCGCTCAAAGGCGAGATCCGAGGACGGAGCGCCTTCGAGGGTGAACGGCATCCCGGCGGGTCGTGAGCGGCGCGCGCCCAGGGCGATCGACTGCGGCGACGGCTCTCCGTCGATCATCAGGTAGAACGTGACCGCGGCTTCGTAGGGCGCCGTCGTGAAGGCAAAGCCGCTGTCCCCCGTTTGTCCGGCATCCGTGAAGCTCAGGGTGTTGCCGTTCTCGAAGACGTACTTTCCCCGGTCGGGAAACAGCGGAACGATGCTACGAAAGATTCCGTTCGTGCGGATCTGCCCCTGGAAGCGGCGCCCCGCTCCGTCGCTGCTCCAGGTGAGGTTCCAGGCGCCGGAAAAGATATCGACTCTCGCGTACAGCTCGCGCAGGAGATCGCGGCATTCATCGGCCCGCGAGGCGGCAAGATCGGTTCTCTCCAGCGGATCCAGCGCGAGATCGTAGAGCGCGGAGCGATTCTGCCCCATGAACTGGATTAGCTTGCGATCACCACGGCGCACGGCCTTCTGATAGGTATTGAGCCGCACCGTCTCGCTGATCACGATCCTGGCGGACGGATCGGCCACGGGCGCTCCTTCATCACTGCGGCGCAGCGCCGGAGCCAGCGAGATGCCTTCCAGTCCCGGGGGTCGTTGCTCGAGACCGGCCAGATCAAGCAGGGTGGGGAAGAGATCGATGCCGCTCACCGGTGTCGCGATCCGCCGGCCCGGGCCCTCCGCCAGCGGCCGGCCCTCCGCGAAGGCGGCACCTCCCTGGGTGTCGCCCGATGGCTCCATCATGTCATCGCCTGCGCCTGGCCCGGCGATGACCAGCGGCACGCGAATGACTTCCTCATAGAGATTCCGGCCGTGACCGACCGACCCGTGCTCCTTGAACTCCTCGCCGTGATCGCTGGTCACGATGACCCAGCTTCGCTCCGCCCGTCCCGCTTCCCGCAATCCCTCCAGCAGCCGCCCGATCTCGCGGTCCACGAAGCGGATTTCCCCATCATAACGATCGATCAGGAACTCCCGATAGTCGTCCGGCATGTCGACGTGGCGATCCTGAAAACGCGAGATCGAATCGTACCCGGCGTCGAGATCACCCTGATAGTCCGATGGGAAGAGAACACGGAACTCTTCCGGCGGATCGTACGGCCAGTGTGGATCGAAGTAATGGACGAATAGAAAAACCGGTCCATCGCTCTGTTCGGCGAGCCACGCCCGGGCGGCGTCGGTCACCCTGGCGGCGTCGGGTTCCATTCCCGCCTCCAGTCGGTAGGCCGGATCGGCCAGATCGAAGTCCTTGAAGCGCTGGAACCCGCGGTTGAAGCCGAACGTCGCCGTGACGTAGATATGCGAAACGAATCCACCCGTGGCGTAACCGGCGGCCTCGAACGTCTGCGCCAGGGTCGGAATGTTCCCCTCCAGGCGCAGCCCGTCGTTCTCGACCCGGTGACTCGACGGATAGCGGGACGTCATGATTGACATGATCGACGGAAGGGTCCAGGGGGCCGCAGCCCAGGCCGCTTCGAAGAGAACGCCCCGGGCGGCAAGCGCATCGATGTTCGGCGACGTCTCGCGTCTGTAGCCGTAGGAGCCGATATGGTCGGCACGGAGGGTATCGACCACGATCAGCACGATATCGGGCCGGGCGTCGTCGGAGGAGGGCGCGATGCAAGACACGAGCATGGCGAGCACGGCGGCGGGGCCGAGCGCCGCCGCGGATGCGAGCCATGGACGGTGCGCCGCGGCGACCGATCGAAGCATCACTTCTCTCAGCGGGCCGCCGCCGCGTCCAGTTCGTGAACGATTCGCCCGCCGACGATGGTCGTGATCGGCCACCCCCGCAACGACCAGCCGTTGAATGGACAGTTACGGGATCGGGACTGGAACCGCTCGGCATCGACTGTCCGTTCGAGGTCGGGATCGATCACCGTCACATCGGCGATCGCTCCCTTTTTCAGGGTTCCCCGATCGATCCTGAGAATGCGGGCGGGATTCCGGGCGAGCAGCGCCACCAGGCGCGTCATATCGATGATCCCGGCGTGCACCAGTCGATCCATCATGAGCGGGACGACGGTTTCCAGACCGATGATGCCGAACGGCGCGGCATCGAACTCGCGCATTTTTTCATCCACGTGATGGGGTGCATGGTCGCTGGCAATCGCATCGATGGTGCCGTCGGCCAGCGCCCCGAGAACGGCCTGCCGATCCTCCTCACAGCGCAACGGCGGGTTCATCTTGGTGTGGGTGTCGTATCCCGACTCGCGCACCGCCTCGTCGGTCAGCAGCAGATGATGCGGGGTCACCTCGCAGGTGATCGGCACCCCCTCGCGCTTGGCCGCGCGAACCCGCGCGACGCTGCCACGCGTGCTGATATGCGCCAGGTGCAGACGGCCGCCGGTCAGCCGGGCCAGGGCGATATTCCGGTCGATCGAGATCTCTTCGGCGGCTGCCGGAATGCCCTTGAGGCCGAGAACGGTCGACACCTCCCCTTCATGCATCACCCCGCCGGCGCTCAGACTCCTGTCCTCGCAATGATCGATGACCGGGATATCGAACATGGTGGTGTACTCGAGCGCCTGTCGCATCAATCGGCTGGACCCGACCGGATGGCCGTCGTCGGAGACGGCAACGATTCCGGCCCGCACCATATCGCCGATCTCCGCGAGATCCTCCCCTCTGGATCCCTTGCTCACGCAGCCGATCGGAAAGACGTTCACCACCCCCCGGCGCTTCGCCTCGCCGACGATGTATTCGGTCAATGCCAGCCCGTCGTTGGGTGGATCCGTGTTCGGCATGCAGGCGACCGAGGTGAAGCCTCCTGCGGCCGCGGCCCGCGTCCCGGTTTCGATGATCTCCTTGTGTTCCTGCCCCGGATCGCGCAGATGCACGTGCATATCGACCAGGCCGGGTGTGACGATCTTGCCGCGCAGATTGAGGATGCGGGTCCCCCGCGCCGCCTTCCCTGCGGCCGACGAACCCCGTTCGGGGCCGATCGTCTCAATCCGCCCGTCGGCGATGACGATGTCCATCGGCGCATCGAGACCCGAAGCCGGATCGACGACCCGTCCTCCTTTAAGAACTAATCTCTCCAATCGTTCCTCCCGACAGCAGGTAGAGGACCGCCATCCGGATGGCCACTCCGTTGGTGACCTGCTCGAGAATCACCGACGCCGGGCCGTCGGCCACCGCGCTGTCGATCTCGACACCCCGGTTCATCGGCCCCGGATGCATGACAATGGCGTCAGGGTGTGCCCGTCTGACCCTCTCGCGGGTCAGACCGAACAGCATGAAGTATTCCCGTTCGGATGGAAATGCTCCTCCGGACTGACGCTCCTTCTGGATGCGCAACATCATGATCACGTCGGCGCCTTCGACCGCTTCATCGATGCTCGAGGTGACCGACACTCCGAGATTCCCCAGACCAACCGGGATGAGCGTCGGCGGACCGCAGACCACCACGTCGGCTCCCATGGTGCGCAGCAGGCAGATGTTGCTGCGCAGGACGCGGCTGTGTTTCAAATCGCCGACGATCGCGACCCTGAGGTTTTCCAGCCGGCCCTTCTTTTCCCGGATGGTGTAAGCGTCGAGCAGCGCCTGAGTGGGATGCTCGTGCCAGCCATCTCCGGCATTGATGATGTGCGGCTTGCAGTGCCGCGCCAGGAAATGCGGCGCTCCCGAGGCCTGGTGGCGAATCACGATCATGTCGGGCGACATCGCCTCGAGATTGCGCGCCGTGTCGAGAAGCGTCTCCCCCTTGCTCACGCTCGAGGCCGATGGGCTGAACGTGAGCGTGTCGGCCGACAGTCTCTTTTCGGCGATCTCGAACGATGAGCGGGTCCGGGTCGATGGCTCCATGAACAAATTCACGATCGTCTTTCCCCGCATCGTCGGGACTTTCTTGATCGGGCGCTGAGAAACCTCGGCGAAGGCGCGGGCGGTGTTGAGGTAGAGCGTGATCTCTTCCCGGCTCAATCCCTGGATGCCGAGCAGATGGCGCTGCTTCAGCACAACGGTCGGTGCGCTCGCGCGTTCCTGCACCGGCTCGCCTGTGGCGGTCACGGCGGTCGTGGCTCGCGACGTGCTCCGTCGCCGCCGTCGCCCGGAATGCTGCCCCGGAGTCTCACCGGTTTCAAGCATGACCGCCTCCCCTGTCGACGTCTTCCGCTGGCGGGACACCCCTGGTGGTCGTCTTGCCGTTCGAGCGACGAATGAGAATCACCTGATCGCATCCGTCCTCCTCCTCAAGGCGAACCTCGACCATCTCTTCGCGATTGGTCGGCACGTTCTTGCCGGCGTAATCAGCGCGGATTGGCAGCTCACGGTGCCCCCGATCCACCAGAACGGCCAGCTGAATCTGGCGCGGCCGGCCAAAATCCATCAGCCCGTCGAGGGCTGCACGGATCGTCCTGCCGGTGAACAGAACATCGTCGACCAGCACGATCCTGCGGCCGTCGATGGGAAACGGGATCCTGGTCTCCTTGAGGATTGCCTGCGGACCAACCGTGGTCAGATCATCCCGATAGAGGGTGATATCGAGCGTGCCGACGGGCAGTTCCCGCCCGCTGATCCCCGCGATGCGCTTCTGCAGGCGGTGCGCCAGCGGCACTCCGCGCGAGCGGATACCAACCAGCGCGAGGTTGTCGAGATCGCGGTTTCTCTCGACGATTTCATGGGCCAGGCGGGTAATCGTGCGATCAATCTTCTCGGCATCGAGAACAACCACCCCCCCGGCGTCAGCCATGATGCTTACGCCCGGGCAAAAAAAACCCCGCGTCACCGCGGGTCACCAAAGTTCTCTGATTGTCCCTCACCGAGGCCACCTTTCCGGCCTCTCCGGGCCGGATTAAAAGTGTTCCAGACATCGATCGAGAGCCAGAATAGCCGAGCGCTTGTCTTCTGTCAACCTTACCACCCGCTGTTGGTCAACGCAGCGCCTCATAGCTGTCGATCACCGCCACCGCGTGCCGCCGGGTATGTCCGCTGGTGAAGATCCCGGTGCGAATCCGGCCGTCGAGATCCCGCGCCACCGGTCGTCCGAGGGCGTAGAGCGCGGTCGGAACCACGTCCCCGATCGATCCCCGGCCGAAGGTGTACCCGGCGCGGATATCCGGGCCACGCGCGAAGAAGATTCCACCGGGGGCATTTTCGTGGCTGCCCGACCGGGAATCACCCCTGCTCATCGCGGCCAGAAGCCTCTCGGGGACAGCGATCGGATTCATCCCATGGGAGGAAGTGACGAAGAGCGTCGCGTCATCTCCCCAGGTCTCCATCACCCGCCCGATGATCGAGTCGACGTACCGGTAGTAGCCTTCGAAAATCGGCCCATAGTGCTCGATCTCTTCGCGCCTGACGTTGCCGAATTCTCTGGGTCGCGCGTAGCGCATGTAGGTATGTGCGATCCAGTCGAGGCCGGGAAAAGAGAGCGCGATCAGCTCCGGCTGCCCGCCTTCACCCGTCACGGGCAGCATGGCGGCCACGCGCGCGTCCGCCTGCAATGCCCCCTGCAACTCGCGCAGGAGGCGCTCCGATACGTTGGCGGCCGGCGACGTGAGGGAAAGGTCAAGCAGTTCCCTCACCCGGGCTCGCGGCATCGTCCCCGGCCCTGCACTCCGGGCCGCATCGCCCACACCGTCGAAATCGGTCTGCCACCCGGCCGAAATCGCGGAACCGCCGAGAAGCTCGAGCATTTCCCACAGGGCAAGGCTCTTCCGATCAGATATCGACAGCTTTCGGAACTCCAGGAACGGGCCGAGCAGAAAGTCGAAGCCGATACGCGGAGGAACGACGGTGATCGGCGGCTCACCGCCGAGGAGACGACGTTCAAGACCACCGCGCACTCCGTGGCGATACGGGAGCTTACCGCTGACCAGGGTGGTCCGGGTGACCGGCGGCAGGCAGGGCTCGTGCGATCGCAGACGACCGTGCGCTCCCTCTTCCCGCATCCGCGACAGCGCCGGCAATTTCCCCTGGGCCACGAGCGTCAGGACATCCTCCAGGTCGGCGCCGTCGAAGTTGAGAAGAATCAACGACCGGGTCGGGGGGGACGAGAGCGGGCGGCGATCACCCGGGGCATACGCCCGGCCCGGATCCGACGGCCCGATCCACAACGGGAGCGGCAGAACGATGAGCGCCAGTCCCGCCGCGGCGATCCGCGCCCAGGAGGTGCGCCGCAGGCCCGGAACGATGGAAACGACGGCGGCGATCAGCCATGCCAGGGTCGCTGCGCCGCAGGCGATCTCGAGCCTGCCAGCGGCTTGCGGCTCGAACACCTGGCGGTATCGCGAGACGGTCGACCAGCACAGCCCGACGATGACCGCTGAATTCACGACGTGAAACTGGAGAACATAGCGCAGGCTGACCCACTCAAGTCGCAGTCGATCACAGGCGAAAAACCGCACGAGCCCGGACAGCCGGG
>CBDUYA010000016.1:0-17216 GCA_965371335.1 uncultured bacterium
GCTCTCCAAGGACGACAACCCCGGCAACGACGGCACCGGCTCCGGGCCGCGCAAGATGCCGGCCGAGTTCACCACCAAGTACAGCCACGAGCGGGGTATCGTGTCGACCGCCCGCGGCGGCGATCCGAACAGCGGCTCCTGCCAGTTCTTCGTCGTGCAGAAGGCGTCCAAGTTCCTCGACAACAAGTACACCATCTTCGGCCGGGTCGTCGAGGGGATGGACATCGTCGACAAGATCTCGCTGGTCAAGAAGGACAAGCGCGATCGCCCGCTCGAGAACGTCGTCATGAACTTGGTGGCCATCGAGACCCGCTAGATCTCCATGCCGCGCGCGAAGAAGGGAGCCGGGAGCGGACGGGCGAAGCCACGCCCGCCCCGCGCCCGCGCCGTCCGCCACCCCGGGCGGGCCGACTGGCACACCTACTTCATGAACATCGCCCGTCAGGTGGCGACCCGCTCGACGTGCAGCCGCAAGAACGTCGGCGCCATCATCGTGCGCGACAAGACGATTCTCTCGACCGGCTACAACGGATCGATTCGCGGTCTCCCCCACTGCGACGACGTCGGCCACGATCTGGTGGGGGGGCACTGCGTGGCGACCATCCACGCCGAGGCGAACGCCATCCTGCAGGCCGCCAAGAACGGCGTCATGATCGACGGGGCCGACATCTACACGACGGCCAGCCCCTGCTGGAACTGCTTCAAGCTGATCGCCAATGCCGGCATCCAGGCGATCTACTACGGCGAGTTCTACCGCGACAGGAAGAGCCTCAAAGTGGCCCGGCAGCTCGGCCTCGACCTGATCGATGTCGAGTCGGGCGATCCACCGGCGTCACGGGCGCGTCCCGCCGGCGCGCGGTGCGACCGGCAGGCTCCCGATGAATGAGGGGCCCCGCGTCCTGCTGGTGTCGGACGATGACGACGTCACTCAGCCGATCGTCGTCACCCTGCGGCGGGCGGGCTACCGTGTCGGGCAGTCGGTGAGTCGCCAGGCGCCTGACGATCTCGACGGTCCGCCCCCCGATGTCCTGATCGTCGATCGGGACCTCCCCGCCGAGACCCGCCGGCGGCTGGGAGAGCGCCTGGCGAAGCATGCGGGCCGGGATTCCTTCCCCCTCATCCTGCTCGGCAGCCCCGCGAAGGAAGAGATCGACTTCATCCCATCCGATTGGCCCGAGGACACCCGGATCGACCTGTCGCGACCGGCCCGTCCGGGCGAGGTGCTCATCGCAGTCCGCGCGCTCCTGCGGCTTTCCTTTTACCGTGCCTATCGCGACCTGGTTCACGATCTGAGCCAGCCGGTGACGGTGATGCACGCCCTGAGCGACTCCCTGGCCCGGGACGTCGCGGCGGACGCGCCACATTACGATCGGGTGATGCGCCTGCGCGACGAGGCGGAACGGATGCTGTCGCTCATGGAACGGTTTCAGCGGAGCCAGGCGGCCCTGGATCGTTAGCCCCGCCGCCGCCGGACAGCGCCCCGTCGGCATCCCCCATGGCCGGTCCGGCACCGAACCGGTCGCCCCCGGCCGCGAGCCCCCCGGCCAGCCGCCCCAGCATCTCGACCGGCACGGAGCCGTGCAGATTCACGAACGCGCCCGACTGCGTGATCGTGATCGTGTCGAGCAGGGCGAACAACTCGGCCCGTTCCCCGTCACCGCCCGCCGCCATGCGGCCGATGGCGATCAGGCCGCGCGCGGCGTCGGCCAGACGGGCCGCATCATCCTCGAGGGCCGCCTGGCCTATGAGGTCGAAATCGAGCGGGTCGTCGAGCGTCCCCTGGAAGGCGATCGCCAGCAGGGAGCCTCCCGGAATCTTACCGGGAAGGGGAATCTTCGCCAGCCCGTCGTCCCCGATCGTGCGGCCTGCCAGTTTGGCCATCGGGGCGTAGTCGATCACCCCCCAGACCTGCGAGGTCGATTCGACCCGCTCCAGAAGGGTCATGAGCGCCCGGTTGCCTTCCAGACCTGCCGAATTCCCGGCGGCGTTGCGGCGGATGTCGTCAAGAATCGTCCGCGGCCCGAGGGCCAGAGTCCCTCCCTGAAGCACCGTGACGCTCAGATCGGGCTTATCGGCCAGCTCCAGCAGGGTCAGAATCTCCTCTCCACCGAGCGACTCGCGCAGGGTCGTCTCGTCGAACTCACCTTCAGCCAGCAGGCCGAATCCGAGATGGTCGCCCGGCAGCGGCACGGCCGCCAGAGCGACCCGATCCAGCTGACTGATGATCTGCTTTCCGAAGCGCTCCATGAGCGACTGCCACGCCCCCTCCTGCTCCGTCCGGGAGGCAAGATCGGAGAGCCACGCAGCCACCGGGCGGCGATCGCGCAGCGACGCGACCTCGAGCACGAGAAGACCGACGCTCTGCTGCGGAAAGGCGCGGAGCTGGCTCTCCTGCACGAGGGTCGCCGCGGTCGGCCGCGGCTGCAGGCAGGCCTGCCCGCCGGCCGCCGCCAGGATGAGGATGAGGAGAAGGCGCTTCATAGGGGGCTCCCAAAGGAAACTGGCCGACGACCGTGTTGGTGGACAGACGTAAGATTAGCTTTTTCAATCATATACAACGCTCCCAACAGAATGACGGCCTGTCCGGGTCAAAGTTCGACTGAACGGTCAATGAATCCGCGGCATTCCGGCCGATCTCCGCGGAGCGACCAACACGGTTGTCGGTCATTTTCCCTCAGAAGTCAGTGCGGCGAAAGTAGTTCGTCGCCAGCGCCAGCGCCCCGGCGCCAACCAGCGCCGTGTTGAGGATCGGGCTCCAGGCCACCTCCCCCTCCTGCAGGATCAGCACCGAGACGACCTGCCCCATATCGAAGGTGCGGGGCAGAAGATGATACAGCCCCTCCACCAGGCCGACCGCCAGCGCCCGCCAGAGCCGCCCGGTGATGAGGAGCGGCCAGTCGGTGTTCTGGTGGGGAAAGCGGATGATCAGCCCGACGAAGAAGAGCAGCGCCGTGATCATGATCGAGACGGTGGTCGAGCGGGTGACCGCGCCGATCAGCACCAGGAACCCGAGCAGGCTGGCGAAGTAGAGACACATGGCCAGCCCCGACCAGAGGAGCCCCCCGTTCCAGACGCCGGTCTTCAGCGCCAGGATGATCGCCAGACCGCCGGCCAGGTAGAGAATGTTGGCGCTCGCCACCCCGAGGGCGCCGAGGTACTTGCTCAGAAAGAGACCCGGCCGCGACATCGGCTTGGAGAGGAGGAGATCGATGGCGCCCTTCTGCAGCATGTGCGGCACCAGGCTGGCGGTGGCGAACACCGACAGCAGAATTCCGAGCGAGTAGAACATGAAGGCGACGGCCAGTTGCAGGTAGCGCACGAAGTCGGCCGCGCTGACTTCGAGTGGCGAGCCCGTCCCGTCCCTGCCGAGCGTGAAGTTGTTTCCCGAGGCCTGGCCCTCGAGGCCGAAGACCGTCAGGCCGGCGAGCACCCCGTCGGCGACATCGGTCTGCAGGGCCAGAACGAACAGCAGGTGGGTGAGCGTCACCAGGCCGACGTAGACGATCAGCGTCTTGCGATAGATCAGCTCGCGGCAGGTGTCGATCAGGATCGCGGCGATCTTCACGGCTCGTTCTCCCCCACGACCTTCACGAACACGTCCTCCAGGCTGTCCTTGCGCGGCGCGATCGCGACGATTGAGGCGCCGGCGGCGCGGATCGCGTCGATCGCCCGGTTGAGGGCCGCGACGTCCCCCGCCATTTCGAGGCGGTGGCCGGTCCCCCCGGTAGCCGCCAGCTCCTGCAGCCCCTCGACGCCGGCGATCAGGGCGTCGAGCCGCGGCCGCTCGATGCCGCGCAGCTCGATGGCATGCACTTCGGTGCGCCGGGTCAGCTCATCGAGCGTCCCCTGGCGCACCAGGCGTCCCTTGCTCAGGATCGCCACCCGGTCACAGAGCCGCTCGACCTCCGACAGGAGATGGGAATTCAGAAAAATGGTGGCGCCGCGTTCCTTCTGCTCGAGCACCAGCTCGCGCAGCTCGTGGCGGCCGATCGGATCGACGCCGTCGGTCGGCTCGTCCAGAATCAACAGCTCCGGCTCATTGAGCACCGCCTGCGCCATGCCGAGGCGCTGCATCATCCCCTTGGAGTACTTGACCGATCGAGTCGTGCCCCACTCCTCCATCCGCACACGCCGCAGGAGGTCGGCGACCCGTCGCGAGCGGTCCGGCTCACGGATGGCGGAGAGACGCCCGAAGTGGTGCAGCACCTGCGCTCCGGTGAGGTGGGTGGGGTAGCGGTGGTTCTCCGGCAGGTAGCCGATACGCGCCTTCGCCCACACGTTCCCCGGCGGGCGGCCGAGTATCATGGCGCTGCCGCCGCTCGGAAAGGCGATGCCGAGCAGGATCTTGACGAGAGTCGTCTTGCCGGCGCCGTTCGGCCCGAGCAACCCGAAGACGCTGCCGCGCGGCACACGAAGGTCGATCCCCTGCAGGGCCGGCACGGGACTCATGCCGATCCCTCGCCGGTAGCTCTTGGCAAGATGACTGGTTGTCAGGATCGGGTCGGCTTCCGTTGACGTTCTCCGCTCACATTCCCATGATGTGATAACCGCAGTCGACGTAGATCACCTCGCCGGTGATGCCCCGCGACAGGTCGGAGCAGAGAAAGAGCGCCGTATCGCCCACCTCGGCCGGCTCCGTGTTGCGCTGCATCGGCGACTTCTCCCGCACGTGCTGCAGCATCTTCAGGAACCCCGGCACGCCGCGCGAGGCGAGCGTGCTGATCGGCCCGGAGGAGATGCCGTTGACCCGGATCGACCGCTTCCCCAGGTCGTGGGCGAGGTAGCGGACGCTCGCCTCCAGCGCCGCCTTCGCCACCCCCATGACGTTATACCCCGGCACCACCCGTTCGGCTCCCAGATAAGAGAGGGCCAGGATACTTCCCCCGTCCTTCATGAGGGGGGCGGCGCGCTGCGACAGGGCGGTGAGCGAATAGGCGCTGACGTCGAGCGCCGTCCGGAATCCCTGCGGCGAGGTATCGAGGAAAGCGCCCTCGAGATCCTCCCTGGGTGCGAAGGCGACGCAGTGCACCAGGAAGTCGAGCCGGCCGAACGCCTCCCCGACCTGCCCGAACAGCGCGTCGATCTCCTCCGGGCGGGTCACGTCGCACGGCACCACGACCGAGCCATCGAGCGTATCGGCGAGCTTCCTGACGTTGCCCTCGAGCCGCTCCCCCTGGTAGTTGAAGGCCAGCCGGGCCCCCTCCCGGTGGAGCGCCTCGGCGATGCCCCAGGCGATGCTGCGTTTGTTGGCCACGCCGACGATGAGTCCTTGTCTGCCTTCCAGAAGCATGACTCTCCTATTTCGAGATTCCCTCTCCCCGGCCGCCGGAGTGGCTGCCGGGCGGGAGGTACGTTGCCGTTCGCAGATGCCGTGAAGCCTCCAGGATGGCCCCTTCGAGCACGTCGAGCCCCTCCTCAAGCTGCTCGTCGGTGATCACCAGCGGCATCAGCGTGCGGATGACGTTGCCGTAGGTGCCGGCCGGAATGATCAGCAGTCCGCGCTCGTAACAGAGCCGCGCGATCGTCTGCACCAGATCCCTGGCGGGCTCCCTGGAGGTGCGGTCGTTGACGAACTCGAGGGCGCGCATCGCGCCGGCGCCCCGCACGTTGCCGACCGCGGGACATTTCTTCCACAGCGCTTCGAAGCGGGCCCGCACCTTCTGCCCGATGCGCTCCGCCTTCTCCGGCAGCTTCTGTTTCTCGATCATCTCGATCGAGGCGAGCGCGGCGGCGCAGGAAACCGGATTGCCGCCGAACGTCCCTCCCAGGCTCCCTGCCATCGCCGCGTCCATCACCTCGGCCCGCCCGGTGATCGAAGCGAGCGGTAGGCCGGCGGCGATCGACTTGGAGGCGACCAGAATGTCGGGGACGAGCCCCCAGTGCTCGCACGCCCAGAGCATCCCCGAGCGGCCGAACCCGGTCTGCACCTCATCGGCGATGATCAGAATGCCGTGCCGGCGGCAGATGTCGGCAAGGATGGGGAAGTATTCGGACGGCGGCATGACGAACCCGCCTTCGCCGAGGATCGGCTCGACCAGCAGGGCCGCGATGGTGGCCGGGTCGGCGTAGCGCTTGAAGAAGTCCTCAAGAAAAGTGGCGCACTCGATATTGCACCCCGGGTACTTCTTGCCCCAGGGGCAGCGGTAGCAGTAGGAGTACGGCATGCGGTGAATCTCGGGCGCGTACGGGCCGAACATGTCCTTGTAGGGGTGCACCCTGCCGGTCAGCGACATAGTCAGCAGCGTGCGCCCGTGGAAGGCGTCCTCGAAACAGATGATGCCGCTGCGCCGGGTGAAACGGCGCGCCACCTTGATGGCGTTCTCCACCCCTTCGGCGCCGCTGTTGACGAAGAAGGTCTTCTTCCTGTGGTCGCCCGGCGCGATGCGGTTCATCGTCGCCGCCAGACGCAGGTACGGCTCGTTCATAATGACCGAGAAACAGGAGTGCAGGGCGCGCTCCGCCTGCTGCCGGATCGCCCGGACGACGGCGGGAGGCGCGTGTCCGGTGTTCAGCGCGCCGATCCCACCGGCGAAGTCGATGAAGCGGTTGCCGTCGACGTCCTCGACGATCGCCCCCTCGCCCTTCGCCATCACCAGCGGCGTGACGTTGTGGATGCCGCGCGGCACGGCCTCCTCGCGCTCCTTCTCCCATTGCCGGGAGCGCGGCCCCGGGATGGCGGTCTTCAGGACGATGTGCTTTTTCACATCCTCACCTGCTCTTCCGGACGGAGCCCCAGTTGTAAGGAAACCAGTAGGACTTCGCCTCGATACGGTAGTCCATGTGAACGTGCTTCGGCTCGCGGAAGGCGTCGAGCCCCTCGATGCCAAGCTCCCGTCCCATGCCGGACAGGCGCATGCCGCCGAATGGCGCCGCGTCGTTGTCGGTGAGCGGGTCGTTGATCCAGAACGTTCCGGCGTGGATGTTCTCCATCGCGAACATCGCGTACTCGAGGTTGTTAGTGTAGATGCTCGCCCCGAGGCCGTAGTCGGAATCGTCGGCGTGACGCACCGCCTCTTCGATCCCCTTCACCGACACGATCGGAGCGACCGGCCCGAAGGTCTCCGATCGCATCAGCGACATCTTCTGCCTGACGTCGACCAGCACCGTCGGCTCGAAGAAGTAGCCGCGGCGCAGCCGGGCCGGCCGGCGGCCGCCGCATAGAACGCGCGCCCCCTGCGACACCGCCTCCTCGATCTTGCGCTCGATCTGCTCGCGGTGCGTCTCGCGAATCAGTGGGCCGCAGTCGATGTCCGGCCCCATCGGGTTGCCGAGGCGCAGGCGCTTCGTCAGCCGCACGAAGCGGTCGACAAACCTGTCATAGATGCTCTCGAATACGTAGAAGCGCTCGCCGGAGGTGCAGACCTGCCCCATGTTGAGAAAGGCCGCCCAGACCGCGCCACGCGCCGCCACCTCGACATCGACGTCGTCGCAGACGATGAAGGGGTCGTTGCCTCCCAGCTCCAGGTTGAGCTTCTTCAGATGAGGCGCGGCGGCCTGCGCGATCAGCCGCCCGGTGGCGACGCTGCCGGTAAAGGCGATCAGGCTGGTCTTGCGGTGGACGACGAGCGGCTCGCCCACCTCCGGGCCGAATCCGGTGAGGATATTCACGACGCCCCTGCCGAACAGGCCGAAGTCCTCCGCCAGCATCAGGGTGGAGAGCGGCGTTTCTTCGGACGGCTTGATGACCAGGGTGTTGCCGGCCGCCAGCGCGGCCGCCGCCTTCCAGCTGAGCAGCAGAAGCGGATAGTTCCAGGGGACGATGGCGACCACCACTCCGTACGGCTCCCGGCGCACGAAGTTGACCTGGTGGCGGAATACGGGGGAGATCACTTTCCCGCCCTGGTCGCGCGCCAGCTCGCCGTAGTACTCGAATACGGCGGCGCACCACTCGACCTCGTCGAGGTTCTCGATCAACGGCTTGCCGCCCTCCAGGGTCATCTGCCGCGCGATCGCCCGGCGCCGGGCGCGCAGCCGGGCGGCAAACTCGCGCATCAGCACCGCCCGCTCGATCCCGGGCATGAAGCGCCACGACCCGAAGGCCCCGGCGGCCGCCTCGACCGCCAGATTGACGTCACGCCGGCCGGCACGCGGCACGCGATCGATGACCTGCTCGGTCGCCGGGTTGGTGACCGGAAACGACCTGCGGGAGGTACTGGCGACACGGCGGCCGCCTATCCACATTTTCTGCATCGGGGATCCCCCATGGGGCAAGGGTCTCGTCCGGTTCCGGCGCATTATACCCGGACTGACTCCTACGCCGGCCTCAGGAACCGGGCCCCGAGGCCGGCGAACAGGAGGCCGAACGCCGCCAGCACGGCGCTGGGTAGAAGAACCGCCTCGACCCCCAGACCGAACGAGATGAGGGCGTGGAATGCGTCCATCGCCCAGGCGGTCGGCAGGACGTGCGCCGCCTTCCACAACCAGTCCGGCACCACCTCGCTCGGCCACCAGCAGCCTCCCATCGCCGCCAGTACCATGCTGAGCATCCAGCCGATGCCGGAGGCCTGCTCGGGGGTGCGCAGGACCGCTCCCAGCAGGACGGCGAGGCCGGCCACCGCCAGGGCATAGCTGGCGAGGAGGAGGAGCAGTCCGGCAGGCGAATGACCGAACGAGATGCCGAACAGCAACCGTCCCGCCGCCACCAGGATCGCGATCTGCAAGGCGGCGAGGAGGAGCCTGCCGAACAACTTGCCGAGAACGATCTGCCGGCGGGTGACCGGCAGGGTGATCTGGCGGGTGAGCATGCGGCTCTTCTTCTCGGTGGTCAGGAAGACGCCGCCGTAGATCACGGTCATCATGAGGACCATCATGGTCAGCATGCCGGGGACGCTCTGCGCAAAGCCGGCCGGCACCGGGCGGCCCGTCCCGGCGGTCGATACTTCGAGGCCGACGAGCGGCGTCCTGCCGCGGAGATCG
The DNA here is from genome assembly GCA_965371335.1 of uncultured bacterium. Lineage (GTDB taxonomy): Bacteria > Acidobacteriota > Polarisedimenticolia > Gp22-AA2 > Gp22-AA2 > CBDUYA01. Next base: position 8,917 of record CBDUYA010000016.1, read on the forward strand.
CGGAACTCCTCCACCAGCGCGATCGGAGCATTGCCCGCCTGCGCCGCTGCATGGATCTCGACCAGCCGGCCGATCGTCCGCACGATGGTCCGGGTCACATGGGCCTCGGCCGCCAGCGAGAAGTCCTCGTGGGCATTGGCGTCCTTGACCAGCGTCAGGGTCTGCTGGTCCCCCGCCAGGACCCGCTCGCTGAACCCCGCGGGGATGACCAGCGTCCGGACCCGCGATTGCCCGTCGTCCGCGTCGACCTCGCCGATCGTCCTGAGGTTGACCTGCTCACCCTCGAGATCCGCGATCAGGGCGTGCGCCAGCCAGCCGCCGTCCTGGTCGTCGATGCTCAGGGTGAACTTCGGCGGGCCCGACGAACCCCCACCTCCCGACTGGCCGAAGATCCACATGAAGGCGATCGGCATCAGCAGCATCCAGATCAACGACGAGCGATCCCGGATGGTCAGACGGAGATCGTTGGCGGCAAACAGCAGGATCCCTCTCATCCCGTCATCCCGCGCCGCGCCTGGCGCTGCAGCAGCATCGAGCCGAGCAGGAGCGTCGCCGCACCGAGGCCGGACAGGATCGCCGCCGGAATGAGGATGTCGGCCGGCCCCCCACCGTCGCGCAGCAGCGTTCTGAATCCCGTCGTGCCCCAGTAGAACGGCGACAGCGGCGCGACGGTGCGCAGCGCGGCGGGCAGCGACTCGAGAGGGATGAAACTCCCCCCCGCGAAGGCCAGGATCAGGTAGATGACCGCGCCGATGGTCGAGCCGCTTCTCTCGTTGCGTGCCGCGCCGTACAGCGTCGAGGCGACGCCGGTGACCGCCAGGATCAGCGAGAGCGACAGCAGGACGAACCCGGCGAGGCTGACGCTGCGCGGTGCGACCAACGCCCCGATCAGGGTCAGGAAGAACAGGCTGATGATGCACAGCACCATGGTGGAGAGCGCCTTGCCGAGGATCAGCGTGCCGGCGCGCAACGGTCCGCACAACTGGCGCCGCAGCGTTCCGTCCCCCGCTTCCGTCAACAGGTCGCGCATGCCGAGGTCACCGACCAGGAAGAGGGCGTAGACCGATATGCCGGGAAGGATGGAGAGGAAGATCGACCCGAACGCCGACCCACCCCGGGCGTCTTCATCATCGTCCTCCCTGAGCTGCTCGCTGTGCAGCAGGATCACCGGAGGAAAAACGAAGGCGCCGGCCCCCTGCAGCGTGCGCCGCGCCGCCAGGACCGTTTCCGTCAGCATCACATCGGTCATGGTGAAGGTGTCGTCCTCCCAGGCCGCGGCGATCTGAGCCAGCGGCTCCCGCAGGACCCGGGAGGCAGCGTCGAGCACCTCGGTCAGGATACCGGCCAGTTGTTCGGTGATCTCCGGCATGATCCCCTGGGCCGGATTGCGCACCAACTGCAGCGCCGCCGGCTCCCCCTCCAGAACCCGGTCGGTAAAACCGGCCGGAATGCGCAGCAGGGCCGCCGCTCCGTCCTGGCGCAGGCGGTCTTCGCCTCCCTCCTCCACCACCTCGACGTCGAAGTTCTCCGCCACCTCGTCCGAAGTCAGGGACGACATCAACATCCCGCCGATGAAGTTGTCGTCACGGTTTTCGACCAGGAGACGGATCCGGGGCGTACTACCTCCGCCGGTTCCAAAGGTCACGGCGATCATCAGCGAGAAAACGATGGGAAAGGAAAGCACCACGCCGATGCCGAGCGGCGCGCGGATCCGGCGGCGCAGATCCTTGCCGATCATGGCCGGGATGATGCGCATCAGTCGCGCAGCCCGCGGCCGGTCAGCTTGAGGAACAGGGCATTGAGGCTGGGTGGCTGGATCGACACGTCGTCGATGCGGAGATCGCCGGCAAACAGGGCCGACAGCAGCGCGGCCGAGCCGCCCCCGCCCCCCGGCATCGCCAGCACCAGCTTCCCCTCCTTCGAGCCGATCACCTTCACGCGGTGCTCCGACTCGAGCATGGCGCCGACCGCGGCGGCGTCGAACACCCCGCGCACGGTGACCAGCTCCGCCTCTCCCGCCTGCCGTTTCAGCTCGTCGAGAGTCCCTTCGGCCAGAATGCGTCCATGGTCCATGATCGCGATCCGATCGCAGAGCGACTCGGCCTCCTCGAGGTAGTGCGTGGTGTAGAGGACCGTCGTCCCCTCCCGCGCGACCTGGCGGACCACGTCGAGGATGTTGGCGCGCGCCTGGGGATCGATCCCGACCGTCGGCTCGTCGAGCAGGACCGCCCGTGGGCCGTGCACCAGGCCGAGGGCGAGATTGAGCCGGCGTTTCATCCCCCCGGAATACTTCTCGACCGGATCGCCGGCGCGCGCGGTCAGGCCGACGTGATCGAGAGCGCGGTCGACGGCGCGGGTCAGATCGCGTCCCGCCAGTCCGTAGAGACCGCCCCAGAAACGCAGGTTCTCGCGCGCCGAGAGGGTCTCGTAAACGGCGGTTTCCTGCGGCACCACGCCGAGCTGGGCCTTGACGCGGATCGGCTCGGCCGCCAGGTCGATGCCGTCGAACGTGATCTCCCCTTCGTCCGGCCGGAGGAGGCCCGACAGCATCGACATCGTCGTCGTCTTGCCGGCGCCGTTGGGGCCGAGTAGACCGTAGATCTCGCCCGCCTGGACCTCGAACGACACGCCATCCACCGCCCGCAGTTCTCCGTAGCGCTTCACCAGGCCGGTGACATGGAACATGCTCTCCCCCTCAGACTGGCAGGCGAACGGCGCCGGGGGCTCCCGGCGGAGGCGCCCGCGCCCGCCGTTGCCGTCTGGTACGCGGCGGCGGGTCGAAAGGTTCCCCGGACCGGCGGCGCCCCGTTTGCCGCCGCCTGGGCAGCATGACGACCATTCCCGCCGCCGCGCGGCGAATCGCGCTGAGCAATCAGTCTAGGTCAGGCTCCCGAGCGTGTCGTCAAGCCGATCGAGAACGGCGTCGATCTCCCGCCTCGTGATGAATAGTGCCGGCTCGATGCGGATCGTCTTGGCATTGAGCAGCGTGCCGGACGTCAGCACTCCGCGGCGAAACAGGCCGGCCGAGACGGCATAGCCGAATTTGGTGTCGGCGAACTCGACGCCGATCAGCAGGCCCTTGCCCCGCACCTCGATGACCACGTCGGCGTAACGCGCCTGGATCGCCTTCAGTCCGTTCATGAAGTAGGCGCCGCCGTCGGCCGCCTGCCCCGGCAGGTCCTCCTCGAGCGTGACGTTGATCGCCGCGATCCCGGCCGCGCAGGCAAGCGGGTTACCGCCGAACGTCGAAGAATGGAGGAATGGGTTGTCCTCGAGGACCTTCCAGATCTCGGGGTTCGAGATGAACGCCGACAGCGGCATCACCCCGCCCCCGAGAGCCTTACCGAGACACATGATGTCGGGAATGACGTCCCAGTGGTCGACGCCGAACAGCCGGCCGGTCCGCCCCATTCCGGTCTGCACCTCGTCCGCGATCAGCAGGACGTCGTACTCATCGCAGATCGCCCGCAGGCGGGGCCAGTAATCGTCCGGAGGGACGATGGCGCCCGCCTCCCCCTGGATCGGCTCGGCCACCACCGCGGCGATGTCGAGACCGACGTCGCGCGCCTTCTTAAGCTGCCACTCCACCTCGTCGGCGTCCCCGAACTCGACGAAATAAACGTCCTGGAGAAGCGGTTCGAAGGCGACGCGATACTCCGCCTTCCCCATCAGCGACAACGATCCGTATGACTTGCCGTGGAAGCCGCGCAGCGTCGAGATGAACCCCGACTTTTCCGTGTGCAGGCGCGCCAGCTTCATCGCCCCTTCGACGGCATCGGTCCCGTTGTTGATCAGGAAACACTTCTGCAGATTGCCCGGCGCGATCTCGCCCAGCAGCTCCGACATCGCCCCGCGCAGTGGATCGAGCAGCTCCTGGCTGCTGAGCGGCATCCGGTCAAGCTGCTGCCGGACCGCCGCGACGATCTTGGGATGACCGATGCCGGCGCTGTAGATGCCGAACCCCCCGAGGCAGTCGATATACCGCCTCCCCATGATGTCCTCGATCATGGTCCCCTCGCCGGTCCACTCGACGGAAGCGTACTGCTCCGCCTCGGCCACCGATTTCCGGTAGGCGAGAAACCCCGTGTTGAGGTACGTATCGAAGGAGCTGATGGTGTCCTTGACGATCCGCTTCTTGTGGGCCGTCGTCAGCCGCTCACGCCGCGCGATGATGTCGAGCCAGCGCTGCGATTCCTTGATCACCCTGTCGGTCGACATCGCGCGGACCTTGCGCCGGGCGCGCTCCTTGGCCGACATTTTCGCCCTGTGGCGGGGAGCGGGGCGTTTCTTCACCAGGCGAAGAGGCATCCGGCTGCGGGATCGGGCCGTCCGGGGAGCGTGGGACGCCGGCGCCGCGCGCGCGCTGGCGGCCGGGCGCCGCGTGGACGACCTGGCGATCCGCTTACCCGCCGTCCGCCGTCGTTGCCGTTTCGGGCGACTCACGGATCGGACGTCCGGATGCGCTCGGTGGACGGCGCAGGACGGAGACGGGCGTGTTGTGCCAAGGTGAGGAACCCCGCTCGAGCGATAGATTCCGGTGCCGACAACAGGACCTGTTGTCTTTCCGGCTGGCAACACGCCCCGAGGCAGCACACTAACAGAGCGCCTCCGGCACGGTCAAGGAATCCCCGAGTCAACCCGCAGCATCGTGTGAGGCCTGGAGGCGGAAGGTCCGCGACGTTCACTCGGCGGTGATGATCCCGCGGCTGATGGCGTAACGGGTCAGCCCGGCAATGTTGTGAATCTTCAGCTTGTCCATGATGCGCGTCCGGTGCGCCTCGATGGTCTTGACCGACAGCCCCAGTTGCGCCGCGATCTCTTTGTTGGTGTGACCCTCGGCGATCAACTGCAGCACTTCGCACTCCCGATGACTGAGCACGGCGAGCGGCTTGCCGGCGCGGGTGCGGGGATCGGGACGCTTGAGGTACTCGTTCACAATCGTCACCGACACCTCCGGGTGCAGGTAGGTCCCCCCCCTGGCGACGGCGCGGATCGCCTCGATCAGCTCGGACGGACTGCAGTCCTTCAGGACATACCCGCGGGCGCCCGCCTTCAGCAGCGCGTAGACGTACTCTTCGGCGGTGTGCATGGTGAGAGCCACGATCCGCGTGCGCCGGTTCGTCTTGATGATCCGGGATGCCGCCTCGATGCCGTTCATCCGCGGCATGGAGATGTCCATCACCACCACGTCGGGGTCGAGGCTCGCTGCCTTGCGAACCGCTTCCCGCCCGTCAGCCGCTTCCCCCACCACCTCGAGGTCCGGCTCCCGCTCGAGAATCGACCGCAGGCCCTGGCGAACGATGGTGTGATCGTCGGCCAGAAGAACGCGGATGGTGCCGGGCTCGCTCACTTTCTCGCCTCCCGCCCGCTCGCGACGGCCTCGCGTCGTGCCGGCGGACCACCCGGTCGCGGCGGCGCCGCCCGGCCATCCCGCGGCACCTCGGCCACCAGCCGGGTCCCCCCTCCGTTACGGGATTCGATCGACAGGATGCCTCCCACTCTCTCGATCCGTTCCCGCATGCCGATGAGCCCGAACCCGGCCGACCGGCGTCCCGCCGCGTGACGGATCCCCTTTCCATCGTCGTCGACGGAGGCCCGTATCCGGCCATCTGCGGCGCTCAGGTCGATCCGCACCGAGCGGGCCCGGGCATGGCGGACGACATTGGTCAGCGCTTCCTGCACGAACCGGTAGAGGAGCGTCCTGATCTCGGCATCGGCCGGCGCCAGCGCGTCATCGGCATCGAGAGAGACCGCGATGCCGGTGCGCCGCGAGAAGGTGTCGGCCAGCCAGTTGAGCGCCGGAACGAGACCGAGATCGTCAAGCATCGCCGGCCTCAGGTCCATCGAGATCCTGCGGATCTCGGCGATCGTCTGCCGCACGATGTCCTCTGTTTCACGAACGGCTTGCTTCGCCTCCGGGCCGGCGTGCGGCATCAGTTGCCGGATCAGACCGAGGTTGAACTTTACCGCGGTCATCGACTGGGCGAGCTCATCGTGCAGCTCGCGCGCAATCCGCCGCCGTTCCTCCTCCAGCATCCTCTCCAGACCGGCGGAGATCGCCTGCACCTCGCGCTGGCGCAAACGAAGCTCTTCCATCGCACGATCGCGGCGGACAGCGTGCCCGAGCTGCTCTCCGACGACCGCAAGCGCCGCCTGATCATCCTCGTCGAACGCGAAGGGGCGCTCCGACTCCAGCCGCACAATGCCGAGGACACCGCCGCGGACCCGCATCGGGATCGACAGCACGGTCCGCACTCCCCGCCACCAGACGAGAGTCCGCGGCAGGAGGCGTGAATCACTCAACGACACAGGCTTTCTTGAGACGGTCGCCCGGCGGCAGATAGCGGTTTTCGAAGACCCCTTCTGAACCTCGAACCGCCGGCCCACCGGCCTCGGCCCGCCGGCTCCCGCCACCGCGGCGATTTCGAGCTGCCGCCCCTGAGCCCGGTAAAACCCAATGGAGACGCCCCGGCAACCGAGGCGACGCTTGAGAATCCGCGCCACGCCCGACATCACCTTCGCCAGGTCTTCCTGCGCGGTCATCGCCTGACCGATGGCATTGAGCAGGCCCATCTGCATCTGCCTGCGTGCTTCGTGGTGACGAGAGCGGGCGCGCTGCAGGACATCGCCGCACAGCGCCGACAGTGCCGACCCGAGTTCGAGCTCGGATGCGCTCATTTCGAATTGCGCTCCGCCCCGATCGGCATAGAGCAGTCCGATCGGACGGCCGCGCACCATGAGCGGCGCCCCGAACGCGGCGGTCACGCTGCGTTGCAGCGGCGATCGGCGACGGACCCGGCCGGCGCGCGCGGCCCGGGGATGATACACGCCCTGGCGCCGGCGCAGCACGAGGCGCGTGAAGGCGCACTCCTTGATCGGCAGGCCGGAGGGCCGGTCGGCGAGCAGATGACCCGATCCGTGTGTGGCGAAGCGCCACAGCCGGTGGTCGTTCGGTCCGATGAGCCAGATCTCGGCGCGCTTCAGGTCGAGTGCCCGGCACACCTCCCGCAACAGCTTCTCCCCCTTATCGTGTGGTGATGCGGTGCCCAGGTCGAGGCGGCTGATGCGGGAGAAGGCCCGGATGGTCCGGGAAAGCCGCACGGGATCCTCACCGCGCCGGCGTCGTGCCACCGCGGTACGCTTCACGCTCTTCACCGGGCCTGCCGCTTGAGTTGTGAGAAGACCTTCACGATGCGCGCCGCCGCCCGTCCGTCCCACAGCGGAATGATCCGCTTGCGGCGGGCCGGCCGGCGGAGAACCTGCCGGGCCGCCGTCACGATGCGGCCGGGATCGGTGCCGACCAGCCGATTGGTCCCGTGAGTGATGGTGACCGGACGCTCGGTGTTGTCGCGCAGGGTCAGGCAGGGCACCCCCAGGATGCTCGCTTCCTCCTGAATGCCGCCGGAGTCGGTCAGCACCAGGGCGGCCCGCTTCTGCAGATGCAGGAAATCGAGATACCCGAGCGGCTGAATACGGCGCACCGCCGTCCCGTTCATGCCGTCGGGACCCCCCAGGCCGAACTTGTGCAGAGTCTTCATCGTCCGGGGATGCACCGGAAAGATGATCGGCAGATCCCGTCCGACCTCCTCCAGGGCAGCGAAGATGCGCCGTAGCGCATCCGGATCATCGACGTTGGAGGGACGATGCAGGGTCAGCAGCGCGAAGGGTCTTGCGATGCGATGCCTGCGCATCACGGCGGCGCCGTCGGAGCTGCGCAGGTGACGGCGCAGCGTGTCGATCATCAGATTGCCGACGCGGTGGATCTTGCGCCGCTCGACGCCCTCCGCCTTCAGATTCCGATCGGCATCGGCGCTGGTGGTGAACAGGAGGTCGGAGAGGGCGTCGGTGATCAGCCTGTTGATCTCCTCCGGCATGGTGCGGTCGCGCGACCGCAGGCCGGCCTCGACGTGCGCGACCGGCACCGGAGGAGACATCTTCGCGGCGACCAGGCTGCAGGCGACCGTCGAATTCACATCCCCGACGACGATCACCCAGTCCGGGCGCTCCGCCAGGAGGACCTTCTCGAACGCCTCCATGATGCGGGCGGTCTGCACCGCGTGCGTCGCCGATCCCGCGCCGAGGTGGATGTCCGGCTCCGGCAGGCCGAGCTCTTTGAAGAAGACGCCCGACAGGGAAGCGTCGTAGTGCTGTCCGGTGTGCACGAGCCGCGCATCGTACAGCGAGGGGCGGGCGCGGAAGGCGCGCAGCAGCGGCGCGATCTTCATGAAGTTGGGGCGGGCGCCTCCGACCAGCAGCAGGCGGAGCGGCCTCGGGCTCATCGCGTGCCGACCGTCTCCCGG
>CBDUYA010000017.1:0-17153 GCA_965371335.1 uncultured bacterium
AGCATCGTCGTGGATCGAGGTGACCGAAAAGGGGCCGCCTGAGCCGCCGTATGTCAGGTCATTCACCCCCACCACGATCTTGTCCCAATCCGGTGCGGCCGAGGCGGCGGCGAATATGGCCGATTCGTTCACCACGAGCAGGCGGTGGATGTTGAAGGCGCAGAAGCGCGCGTCGAATGCCGTGTCGACGTAGGTCCCCGCCAGGGGATCGAGCAACGCATCCAGATCAGCGCAACAGGTCAGGGCGCCGGTACAGGAGGAATCGTAGGGCGGGTGATCGGCGCCCGATTCAGCGGAGGCGACAAAGAGCGAGCTCACGTTGACGAAGTTCCTGTATTCGGCGTAGGGAGTGAAGGCGAAAAAATAGAACTCGAATTCAGCCACGTGGCTGGCGAACAGGGCCTCTTCGGCGGCGCTGTAGCCATCCCCCATTAAAAGGATATCGACACGGTTTCCCGGGCTGCCGGTCACGGCCATCGGCGCCACCGCCCCCTCCGGGGCCTCCATCCGCGCCATCGGGAGCTCTTCCGCCGCCGCGGCCAGCCGATCCAGATCGAAGGTCGAGCGTGCGAGACCCTCCACGACGAGGCGCGCCCCGGCAGGAGCGGGCAGCCGGAGCACGAATGCTCGACGCCCCGCGGCCACCCGGTAGCCCTCGATTTCCACAGCACCTCCGGCCCGGGGACGTCCGCGAAACTCGCCGCGGATCCAGCGAGGCAGCTCAACGACATCCTGGTAGACGACATCGCCGTCCGCGGCCACCACCTGGACGGTCAGCCGCGGTCTCTCTGTCTGGAATGCAGCTTCACGCGCCGCCACCAGCTCTTCATCGCTGCTGGACTGCGGGGAGGTGGAGAGCCGGACCCGACGGCTGAAGACAGGCTCGATCGAGCCCGACGCATCGATCTCGAACACAAGATAGAGCGCCGGCGCCCCGGCGATCTGAGTTCCGGTCGTGAGGCCCGCCGGCCGGGTGATTCCATCGGGATCTGCGGGAGAGACGGCGGTCTCGCGGGCCAGGACCTGAAAGGACAGACCGGGGAGCGCGATGCTCGCCAGACAAACGGCAACAGCAAGCCTCGAGGTCATCGGCGCCTCTCGCGAATAGGAGATGATCTGTATCGGCTGTTGATCTCTTGCCTACCCGAATTTTATCAGGTCAATAGCATCATCGGTGTTCATACGAAAGACATTTTCGACGCGCCGGGCCATAGATCTGGCCGGGTAAGGTGATCGTTCTCACCCGATTCGATGAGTGGGGGGGTCGGCGGAGGGCAGCAGTCGGGCTATCCGCGGTACAAGGCCGATGCTGGCAGCCACAGGTCGCTAGTCGGAGGCCATCCGCAGCGACAAGCGGACCGTCACGAGGCTCCCGATCAGTACGGCGGTGAGATATCCGATCGGTAGTGTCGCGAAGGCTGCGAGAAGCTGCCTCATCGTTGCCGACTCGGCGATGTAGGAAGGCCCGGCGGCCGGCCGGTAGGGCAGAGAAATCAGCACTGACATGATCAGAATGGCGGCCGCTACGATGATCGGCATCATCCGGCGCCAGGGGAAGGGGATGGCCGGCGGCGCCGTCGCCTCGTGGCGGACCGCACGCATCACCGAGGGCGCAAAGTCCCGCGAGGGGGTGACGGAGCGCTCCGTCGACAGGATACGATCCAGCTCGTCCATGATCATCCTCCCTCAGGCTGGGGGCGGGGCGATAAGATGCTCGAGAGCTTGCGCCGCAGCAACCCCCGGCCCCGGTGAAGTCTCGCCTTGAGTGTGCCGGTCGGCAGCCCCAGGGCTCCGGCAGACGCGTCGACATCCATCTCCATGAAGTAATACAAGACCATCGCTTCGCGGTAGGGGGCGGGCAACGAAGAGACCGCTCGGCGGACCAGTTCCCGACGATCGTCGTCTTCCAGAAGATCGTGCCCGGTGCCGGGGGCCACCATCTCTGCTATCCCATCGAGGGAGATCATCGGCGGAGAGAGCCGCCGCAGGTGTGATCGGTAGGTATTCGCGGCGATGGCGAATAACCAGGTCGAGAACGCCGAGCCGGCACGGAAACTTCCGAGCGCACGATACGCCTTCAGAAAGACATCCTGAGCCATCTCTTCGGCTCGACCGGGGTCGCGGCAGAAGCGATAGGCCAGATTGACGAGCGGGCGCTGCCAGCGACGAACAATCGCCTCGAAGGCTGAAAGGTCTCCCTCCAGGACTCGCTGGACATCCGCAGCATCGTCTTCCGCCTGCACGCGGTTTCTCCCCTGATCTGTGGGACGCCCCCGCGGGGGTTCCGGTTGCATTTTGTCCTGGATCACTCACCAGGAGGTAAGAAAAGGCAACCGCATGAATCGACATCGCGTCTCACCTGTCGAGCGGCACAAAGTGGTGTCGTCGCCAACCGGGAGGGAGAAACGCTATGGACATCGTTCTTGCCGGTCTATTGCCCGCCGTGGGGGCTGTCGCGCTGTTCGGATTCCTTGCCGTAACCGCCTGGAGTGAAGAGAGACGCAAGGAGAGGGAGTCGTTCTATCGCAGCGAGGTGCTCAAGAAGCTCATCGACAATCCAGGCTCCGACACCAAGCCCATTCTCGACATGATCCGGGAAGAGGAGAACAAGAGGCTGCGCCGCCGGCGTGAGGGGCTCCTTCTGGGTGGCTTCATCACGGCCGCTGTCGGGGTGGGGCTGATGATCTTTCTCCATCGGGTGACCGGTGGTGGCGAGGCGATCTGGACCATCGGACTCATTCCGTTCCTGATCGGCGTGATCCTGGCTCTCTTCGGCCTGTTCGTCGCCCAGAAGCCGAGCCCTCCACGCGCCTCCTGACGCTCACGCTCTTTAGGCGGTTCAAGGCCGATGCAGGAATCCAGGACCGGCCGGCGGCGAACCGGGCCGGCCGTCGATCCGTATAACAGGCGTCAGCGAGAATGGGGGTAGGAACCGAAGCCTGGGATGTCGATCTTGTCGAGGGGTGTCTCGGCGCGGGAAGGGAGGATCTCGATGACCCGTCAGTACATTCGCATGTTCGCCATGTGGCTGCTCGTGGCGGCGACGGTCGTGCCCGCCTGGGCGCAGGACCCCGCCGGCGTCGATGACGGGCCGGCCCGGTTCAACGTCGAGGAGGCGACCGAGGCCTACGTCTCGAGCCTCACCCCGGAAGAGAAAGAGCGTTCCGACAGCTATTTCGAGGGGGGCTACTGGCTGCAACTCTGGTCGGTCCTCCTGGCGGTCGGCATCGCCTGGTTATTGCTCGGCTCCCGCCTGTCGGCCCGCATACGGGATCTGGTCGAACGCATCACGCGGCGCAAGCCGATCCAGACCGCGCTGTACGCCGCCCTGTACGTCGTCGTCACCAGCGTGCTGTTCTTTCCGTTCACGTTCTACGAGGACTTCCTGCGGGAGCATCGCTACGGGCTTGCGACCCAGGGATTCGGCTCGTGGATCGGCGACCAGTCGATCGCGCTGGCCGTCAACCTGGTCATGTTCGGCATTCTGGCGATCGCCATCTACGGTGGTATCCGCCGGGCCCCCAGGCGCTGGTGGGTCTGGGCCTCGGGTATCACCCTGATCTTTCTATTGATCGGGTCCCTGCTGGCGCCGGTCTTCATCCTGCCTCTGTTCAACTAATACACCCCGCTCGAGGACGGCCCGGTGAGGGACGCCGTCCTGTCGCTCGCTCGCGCCAACGGGGTGCCGGCCGACCAGGTCTACCAGTACAACGCGTCCCGCCAGACCACCCGGATCGGCGCCAACGTCAGCGGTTTCATGGGCACACTCCGGATCAGCCTGAACGACAACCTGCTCGAACAGGGTGCGATGGGGGACATCAAGGCGATCATGGCGCACGAGATCGGCCATTACGTCCTGAACCACGTCTACGAGATGATTGTCTACCTCGGTCTCATGATGACGCTGGGGTTTGCCTGCGTCGCCTGGATGTTCGACAGGATCGTGGCGCGCCGCGGCGCCGGCTGGGGGGTCCGCGGCGTCTCCGACCTGGCGGGGCTGCCGCTGCTGGTAGGGCTGTTCGCCGTCTATCTGTTCCTGATGACCCCGGTCATCAACACCATCATCCGGACCAATGAGGCGGAGGCCGACCTGTTCGGGATCAACGCCTCGGCCGAGCCGGACGGCCGGGCCCGAACCGCCATGATGCACGCCGAGGACCGCAAGATCGACCCGGGCCCGATCGAGGAATGGATCTTCTTCACCCACCCCTCGGGGCGCAACCGCGTGCTGATGGCGATGCGCTGGAAGGCCGAGCACCTCGACCGGGCCGGCCCGATGCCAGGGGGCCCGTAGGCTTGACTTCCTGCATCATTTAGATAGAGCCGCGCTCTGGCGGGCGACCGGCGGTATGATCGGCCCCGGGAGCGAAGATGAGATCATCCATTCGAACCGCGCGCCATGTCGGGTGATGGGCTGCCCCGGGTCACCGAGCTGCTCGCCCGGGTGCAGGCCGGAGAGGCGCACGCCGTCGATGAGCTGCTGCCGCTCGTTTACGCCGAGCTGCGCCGGCTGGCCCGCGGTCGGTTGAAACGGGAGCGCTCCGGCACCGGGCACCAGCCGACCTCGCTCGTTCACGAGGCTTATTTGCGCCTGGTCGGGAGCCGGCAGGATCAGTGGGAGGGCCGGGCGCACTTCTTCGCCGCCGCCGCTGAGGCGATGCGCCGGATCCTGATCGAGAGGGCGCGTCACCGGGCGGCCGAAAAGTATGGCGGTGGCCGGCGGCGCGTGTCGCTCGACGAGAGCGCCCTGAGCGACGAGCCTCATTCGGTGGAGCTGATGGCGCTCGATCAGGCCCTTGAACGGCTGGAGAAGCGCGATCCCGAAATGGGCAATGTGGTCAAGCTGCGGTACTTCGCCGGCCTCACCATTCCCGAGACCGGCGACGCGCTCAACCTGTCACCGCGTACGGTGAACCGGCAGTGGACCGCCGCCAAGGCCTGGTTGCGCCGCGAGATGAGCCGCTCGGGCGGCGCTTGATCATTCCGCCGCCCGCCCTGCTTCCCGGGCGGCCCGCTCGCGGATCGCCTTCACCCGTGCCTCGACTTCGCGAGCCCCGCTCTCGTCACCGGTGAGGCGCAGAAACTCGCCGTAGCTGGCCAACGGGCTCTCGAGGTCGGCGTGATCCGGGCCGAGAACCTTCTCCCGAATCGCGATTCCCCGTTCGTAGTACGGCCGTGCCGCGTCATACTTTCCCTGTCTCTTCAACAGCGACGCCAGATTGAGCATCGCCGTGGCGATTTCGGGATGCTCCGGCGAGAGATTCTTCTCATGGAGATGCAGGGCGCTTTCGATCAGAGAACGCGCCTGATCAAGATCCCCCTTGTCCATGAGAAGCCGCCCCAGATTGTTCATGGTGCTCGCGGTATAGAAGTGATCCGGCCCATACGTCTTCCGGAAGATGCTGAGAGCGCGTTCCAGCATCGCCTGCGCCGTGTCGAAGTCCTTGATCTTCCAGTTGACGATGGCGAGATTGTTGACGATGTACCCGACCAGGGCGTGATCCGGTGCGTCATTCCCTTCGGCGATAACGAGTGCGCGTTGATAGAGGGGCAGCGCCGCGTCGTAGTTGTTGAGACTGGAATGGCCATCGGCCAGCCGGTAGAGCACGGTGGCGAGATCGGGATCGTCCGGATCGAGAATCCGTTCGAATATCTTCAAACAGCGCTCGTTCAGTTCGAGCGCGATCCGGTACTGACCCTGGCGGTTCTTGAGCTGCCCCATCTCGGAGAGCATGTCGGCCGCCTGCCGGCTCTCCACGCCGAACGCCTCCCGGGCGAAGCGCAGTCCCTCCTCGAACAGTTCATCCGCCGCTTCCAGATCTCCCACCTCGAACAGGAGTCCGCCCAGGCTCTCCATCGTCGACAGGGTGATCTGCGGGTCCTCATCGACGAGCGCCCGTCGCTGCGACAGCGCCTCCTCCAGAAGTCTCCGAGCCTGCGGGTAAAGCCCGAGTCGCATGTAGACGCTTCCCATGGTCATCTTGAGCCGGCTCTGCATCGCCGGCTGATCGTCGAGCTCGTTGATCTTCTCGACGCCGCGATCGAGAATCTCGCGCGCGGTGATGCTGTCGCCACGAGACGCACGCGGGTCGGACAGGGCAAACAGGCCCTCGAGGAACGTCACCACGTGATTGGCAGTCGCCACCTCGTCCAGCAGGCGCTGCTCGGCCCGCAACGCACGGATCAGGCCGGCGGCGCCCACCGCCACTCCGGCCAGCAGAGCGACGAGGATCAGAGATGCCGCCGTCACCCGCAGCTTGTGCCGCCGTATGTACTTGCCAATGCGGTAGCCGGCCGACGGCGGCCGCGCGATGATCGGCTCATTGTTACGGAAACGGTTGATGTCGGCCGCCAGCTCGGCCGGTGATGCGTAGCGTCGCGTACGATCCTTCTCGAGCGCTTTCATCGTGATCCAGTCGAGGTCGCCACGCAGTTGACGCGCCAGGGACGGCGGATCGGTTTGACGACGGCTGGCGATCTCGCCGGAGGAGTCCCCCTGGGATAAGACCTTCGTGCTCGGCCGGGAGGGCTCATCCTCGCGGATACGGCGACGGAGCTCGTCGAACCCGGCGCGGCGCAGCTCGGTGGGATCGAACGGCAGCGCCCCTGCGAGCAGCTCGTAAAGCAGGACGCCGAGGGCGTAAACGTCGGTCCGCGTGTCGATATCGAGGCCGCCTATCGCGGCCTGCTCGGGGCTCATGTATTCGGGAGTCCCGATGAGCTGGCCGCGGGCGGTGAACAGCGTGCGCTCCACCAGGGTCCGCTCGGTCGCCTTGGCCACTCCGAAGTCGATGATCTTGGGGACCGGCCGGCCGTCCTGGGTCGTTACCAGGACGTTTGTCGGCTTGATGTCGCGATGAATGATGCCGCGCTGGTGGGCATGCTGCAGGCCGTCACAAACCTGCACGAACAGCTCGAGACGGGCGTTGGTCGGCAGCCGGTGGGTGTCGCAGTACTCGGTGATCGGGACCCCGGCGACGAATTCCATCGCAAAGAAAGGGCGACCCTGTTCGGTCGCCCCGGCGTCGAAGACCCTGGCGATGGTGGGATGATTCATCATCGCCAGGGTCTGGCGCTCCGCCTCGAAGCGGCCGATGACCTCGCGGGTGTCCATCCCCAGCCGGATCAGCTTCAACGCGACCGGTCGCCGCACCGGTTCGTGCTGCAGCGCCTCGTAGACGATCCCCATGCCGCCCTCGCCGAGGACGGAGACGATGCTGTACGGACCGATCCGGTCGCCCTCTTTCAGGTCGGGAAGATCGGCCAGCGTCGGCGCCACTTCGAACGAGTCGCGTTCGCCCTCGCGGTGTGAGGAGAGCAACTCCTCGACCTCCTGGCGCAGCCCGGCATCATCGCCGCAGGCCGCTGCGAGGAACGCCGCCCGGTCGGACGGCGGTCGCTGCAGGGCCTGGTGGAACAGGTCCCAGGTTCGTTTCCACCGATCGTCGTTCACATGATCCCGCCTTCATTCCGCCGACTATATATATGATACCGCTCTCCCCTTCGCGCCATCGGTCCGGCGCGTTCGGCCGGTTCGCAGCGCAGAAATCTGGCGCGATTCTCCTGCCGATTGCGCATGACTCTATGAGCACCATCCCGGCGCTTCGAGGGGGCCACCGACATGTTACGAGATACCACCCGGAGGATCGTGGGCAGCGGTCATTTATTGCTTCTGTTTGTGTGGGTGGTCGGGTGGCCGTTCCCGGCGGTCAGCGCACCGGCGATTCGCTCCAGCTTCGAGTTTCAGCCCGGAGTCGTCGTCGACCCGCAGCGGTCGACCGCCTATCTGATGAATCCGCAGGGTGGGATCGATGCCGTCGAACTCATCACGGGAAACCTGCTCTGGACCAGCACGGCGGCTGCCATGCCGCTGGCGATGCATGGCGAGCAGTTGATCGCGCAGGTCGAGCAGCCCGGTCGCCTCGGCGGGCTGACCCTGGCTTTTCTCGCCACCCGCGCCAGCGGGCGGCTGATACGCACGCACGAGATCGATCTTCCGGGCGGCGTCGCCGCTTCGATCGATGACGACGGTGATTCAAGCTTCCTGCTGCGCGCCGTCGAACGGCCCGAGGGGCTCTTCCTGACCTGGCATTACAACCTGCGGAAGCGGGGCGGCGTTCACCCGAGCGACGAGGAAAAAAACGGCTATCCCCGGCGCTCCGGAGCGTTCCGCTTTGACCCTGTCAGCGGGATCGCCCGGGAAGTGCCGGCTGAGGAGGCGCGGCGGCGCCGCGCCGGCGATCTGCCCCCGGGACTGGCAGCACAGGTGACGGCAGGCGAGTTACCGGATGCACGATGGTTCTCGAGAGGGGACACCGGCTGGGCGCTGGTGGAGCGCAGCGGCGACATTAATGGAACCCGTGCCCTGCTGCGTCGCTGGGATTTTCTCAGAGGTGACGAACAGCTGGACGTCCTGCTGTTCGACGATCGCGACCTCGGCTATCGCTATCCCTCGGCGGATGAGCGCCACCTGCTCGCCAGCCGCCCGCGGCTCTCGACCGACCCACGATACGAGCGCTTCGAATGGGTGATCTTCTCCCTCGACAGCGGCGCAAGAATCGCCGACCTGACGCTCGGCGTTCCCGGGGCGCGGTTCTTTCTCTACGGCAGCCTGTTGATTCACGAAGTGACGCCGTACAGGATTCGGGGCGGCTCCGACTGGATCGATATCCCGCGCCAGATTCGAGCCGTCACTCTCGATGGCGGGGATGAGGTCTGGAGCCGCCCGATCCGTGACCCGAGGTACCGGGGGGCGTCGCCACCGAGCGCATCGGGACAGAGTTCCCGCGCCTCTGCGGAGAGCCAAAGCGCTCCCGCACGAAATGGGTCCGCCTCCGCGCGGAAGGAGAGCGCCTCCGCGCGAAATGAGAACGGTGCCCCGGAAGATGAAGAGGCCGGCGATGAATAGCCGCGGCCGCCTCGCCCTCGGCGCCTTCGTTGCGCTCGGTCTCCTGCTGCATGGCGGGGCCGTGCCACGCGCCGCGGAGGGATCCGGGGACGTGGTTCTCCCGGCCTCCATCCCGGTCACTTCAATCGGCATTCCCTGGAGCGCCCGCGGTCCGTCCCCCACCATCGACGGCCAAGTGGAAAACATCGCACCCGCCCCTGGACTGACGCAGGACAATCAGGTTGTCGGCGCGATCCATGCCGTGGTCGCGCATCCGATGTCGTCCGACATTCTCTACGTCGGCGCGGTCAACGGCGGAATCTGGAAGACGACCAATGCCACCGACCCCAATCCGACCTGGACGCCGCAGACCGATGACCTGGACAGCCTGTCGATCGGCGCCCTGGCGATGGATCCGCAAGACTCTCATCACCTGGTCGCCGGCGTCGGCCGGCATAGCAGCCTGGCGAGAGAAGGCGGGCCGCTTGGGACCATTCTCCAGACGGCCGACGGCGGAACGACCTGGATCGAGATCAGCGATCCGTTGATCGATGACCAGGATTTCTCCGGCATCGTCGTGCGCGGCAATACGATCTTGGCGTCGTCCAGGGAGTTGCCACAACCGTCCGGCAATGGTCGCACGGCCATCCGCAGCACCGATGGTGGAGCGACCTGGTCGCAGCTCGGCGGATCGGGACTGCCAGGCGCCCGCGCGTCCGACATCGTCGCCGATCCGTCCGACCCGAATCGCTATTACATCGCCCTGCTCGGGCTCGGCATCTACATGACAGCCGACGGTGGCACTACGTGGAACAATATTTCGGCCTCCGATGGGACTCTCTTCAATGAGACGATTTCCCCCGACAACAACAACATCGAGCTGGCTGTTGCCACCACGGGCCGGCTGTTCGCCGGGGTGATCGTCAGCGGACAACCGACCTACATCGGCCACACCGATGACCAGGGATCCAACTGGATGGCGATGGACCTGCCAAGCATTCTCAACGGCACCGGCTCGATCACCGACGCGACCAACACCACGCCGATCGTCATCACCTCGGCAGCACATGGTCTCAGCGAAGGCGAGAACGTCGTCATCGTCGGCGTGACCGGGAACACGAACGCCAACGGTGCGTACACCATCTTTCTTAATGCGGCCGGCATCACCAACAACCTTGATCAGTTCGCCCTCGTCAACAGCAGCGGCAACGGGGTTTATGTGGCGGGCGGGATGTGGAGCAACTTCGACGGGATCAGCCCTGCCAGGCCACCCGGAGCACAGGGAAACCTGCACTTCTCGATCGCTGCCGATCCAACCGATCAGACGATCGTCTACGTCGGGGGCGATCGACAGGGTAGCCCCCTGGCCACGAACTTCATCGGTGCCACCAACTTCACCGGCAACCTGTGGCGCGGGAACACCACGAGCAGCACCGGGTCTTCCCCCTCCCTCCAGTGGGAGCACCTGACTCACCACGACGAGGTAACAGGGATCCTCGGAGGCGGCACGGCGGGGGACAGCGCGCCCCACGCCGATTCGCGCGACATCACTTTTAACGCTCTCTTCGAACTCATCGAGGTCGATGACGGAGGCATCTACCGTCGGTCATCGCCGCGCACCAACGGCGGGGACTGGTACTCGCTCAACGGGAGCCTTCAGATCTCGGAGCTGCACAGCATCGCCTACGATACACTTGCGGATATCCTGCTCGCCGGCGCGCAGGATACCGGGACCCCCGAGCAGACCGCATCGTTGAGCGCCACATGGAAAGACATCTCCCAGGGGGATGGTGGCAAGGTCGCAACCGGGCCGACTACCGATCCGTTGCTCTCGCTGCGGTACCACAGCGCGGATCACCTCATCAACTTTCGGGTCCGCTCGTGCGACGGCGCCAATACGTGCATGGTCGAGCGGTCCCCAATGCTCAATGTTGCAAGTGGAATGTTCACCGGCCAGTTCCTGACTCCGATCGCGCTTCATCCGACCAACGTGTTGCGCCTGGCGATCGCGGGAGCCGATGCCGTCTACGAATCAATGGACCGTGGAGACAATCTCACGCTGATGTCCGGCGATCCGATTAGCGGCGCTCCCATTAACAAGGTGGAGGGCGGCATCGCGCTGGCCTACGGTCATCCCCTGAACAACGAGGCGGCCTACGCCGTGACCGTCTCCAAGGTCTTTGTCCGCGGTGCTGCTCTGGCTAACTTGATGCAGACGACCGTCCCCTTTCCGGGTCTGTTCGGCCGGGACATCGTCATGGATCCGGTCGACTGGGAGACCGCGTACGTTCTCGCCAAAGCGAGCGTCTGGAAGCTGAATGACCAGGGGGCGTCTTCCTGGGACGATCTGACCCGGAACCTCGGGACCGACGGCGCCAGCGACTTCAGGGCTCTGGAATACGTGCAGGCGGCCGGCGGCGATCGCCTTGTCGTCGGCACCAACAAGGGCGTCTACATCTCGGAAGCACCGTTCGACTGCTGGTTCGAGCTCGGCACCGATCTACCGAACGCGCCGGTGTGGGATCTCGACTACGACCCGGCGGACGACCTCCTGGCGGTCGCGACGCTCGGCCGCGGCGCCTGGACGCTCACCGGCACGGGCGCGCTCGACGTGCCGAATTGCGAAGTCGATCTGGCTGTCACCGTGACCGAACTGGTCGAGACGATCCCGGTCGGCGGAACCGCCTTGTATTCGATCGAAGTTGCCAATGCCGGCCCGTTGACGGCGACCGGCGTATCACTTGAGATCTTCCTGGAGGGAGTCTCCAGCACGGTGTCGTCGGCGATCCCCGCGCAGGGGACCTGCACCGGATCGGGGCCGGTGATCTGCGATCTCGGAGAGGTGGCGAAGGATGGTTTTGTTACGGTCGACTTCCAGGTGATTGGCAACGAGGCAGGTGCTCTGCGTGTCGATGCCTTTGCGGGGGCGGCCGAAACCGAAGCCGATGCTGCCGACAATCAGGACTTCGAGGCCACGCTGGTCGACGACAATGGGGCCTGCACGATCTGGTTCGACGGTGGACCGAATGGCAACAATCCGTTCTGGAACGTAGCGGAGAACTGGAGCAGCGATCTTCTCCCGACCGCGGCCGATAATGTCTGCATTCCTGCCGGCTTCGCCTCGGTCTCGGCGGCCGGGGGCGCAGCCAACCGGGTGATCAGCGATTCCCCGTTCGGGATTGTCGGCACTCTCAGTCTTGGCGCCCTTTCCATCATCGATGCGGGTTTCGGCCTCGGTGTCACCGGCTCACTCACCGGCAACGGTCGATTGATCCTCGAGCGCGGCATGACCTGGGCCGGCGAGGGGAGCATCTCTCTCCTGGGAGGCGTAGAGATTCCCCCCGGCCAGTCTCTCAACATCGACGGAACCCGCTTCTACCAGATCAATGGAAGCTTCATCGACAACCACGGAACGATGACCTGCTGCGGCACCATCGGCCTGACCGGATCGGGCGGCGCCTTCATCGAGATCTTTCCGGGAGGGAGCCTGACCCACAATACAACGACGCAACTGGGCGTTCAGATTCTCAACGGCGGAACGCTCACCCTGGAGAACACTCTCGATACCGGCCATGTCATCACAACCGGCCCGGTCAACATCATCGGCCAGGCAGAGGTGCGCGGCATCGAGATCCAGAGTCCGGGCACGGTGCTGGTGGAGGTGGGCGAGACGCTCAAACACCGTCTTGGTAACGGATCCATGTCCGGGGTCGGCAGTTCGCTCACCGGCGCGGGAGATGTGTTCTTCGAACATTCCTCCTTCACCATCAACAACGGCAGCACCTACGACGTCGAGGCCACCGAGATCGCCTCGAATGGGCAGGTCTCGGTTGGGAACGGGGCCGTGGCGAAGACCGGGACCCTCGTCATGGGAGGCGAGCTCAGCCAGCTCACTGGTGCCGGAACGATGGAGGTGACCGGGCTCTTCACCTTCGGCGCGTCCACTATGAACGGCACCGGCCTGACCGACGCCCAGGGCGGGATCAGTATCGACCAGAGCCGCATCCTGCAACGCACTCTGAAGAACAGGATGGTGGCCAATCTGATCTCCAATTCTTCCATGGATGTTGGCGATGGGGCGGTCATCGACAACCTGATCGGGGCGACCTTCAATTTTGTCGACTCGGCCGACATCCTCGAGGCAGTCGGCAGTGCGGTCCCGGCAGTGTTCAACAATATGGGTACCGTCACCAAGACCGGGTCGGTCAGCACGGGCGTCGGTGCGACGTTTAACAACACCGGAACGGTCAATGTTGCGGAGGGGTCATTTCGGCTCGAGAAAGGGGGCTCGATCGGCGGCACATTCAATTTGACCAGCACCTCGACTCTCTCGCTGACGGGAACCTTCGATTTCTCCGGTGAGACGGGCGGGTTAGGCGTGGTCGAAATGGCGAACGCCGTCGTCAAGATCGACGGCATCGCCCGGATCGGCGGAGATCTGGAAGCATTGGACGGAGCGCTGGAATTCGACATCGGAGGGGTCATTCCCGGCACCGGGCACGATCGGGTGGTTGTCGAAGGAGAGATATCCTTCAGCAATACGCTCGGCCTGACGGTGAATCTGGTCAGTGGGTTCGTGCCGAAGGCCGGAGACCGGTTCCGGATTATCGATGGATTCAACTCGGGCCAGTTCGCCACCCCGAGCCTGCCGGCGCTCCCGCCCGGACTGATCTGGCGCGTCGACCAGCAAAGATTCATGGTCGTGCTGGAGGTCGTATCCCAGGCCGACCTCGTTCTCTCAACCTCGGCGAACCCGGCAACCGCGTTTCCCGGATCACCTCTGACCTACACCATGACCGTTCTCAACGCTGGGCCGGGGGTAGCGCCGGGCGTCGTTCTTTCCACCACCCTCAGCGGCAGCGGCTTCACGGTGAGCTCCAAACAGCCGAGCCAGGGGATCTGTGTCGGCCAGTCCAATATCGCCTGTGGCCTCGGCACGTTGGCCAATGGTGCGATGGCGTCGGTTGTTGTCGTCGTCGTACCGACGGAGATCGGCAGTATCAGCAACGATGTATCTCTGAGTTCCGCAGCAGAAGATCCGACTCCGGAGTCCGATATCCTGGTCACGCCGGTCATCCAGCTCGCCGGCCCCGATCTCTTGATCTCTCAGGACGACACGCGTGATCCGGTTATGGTCGGTGATTCGTTCGATCACGTGATTACGATTGAGAATGTTGGGTCGATGGGTGCGGCCGACGTGACGCTGAGCGAGACGCTGACCGGCGCCGGCGTGACCGTCAACTCGATCGTCCCCAGTCAAGGATCGTGTTCCGGCACGTCGCCGATCGTCTGCGACCTCGGTCTGATTCCGACCCTCGCCGACGCGACCGTCACCATCAGCATGACCGCCACCGGGGCGGGCACGCTGACCGGGACGGCTGGCGTGACGACCAGCTCGTTCGTTTTGTCTCAGCCAGAAGACATCGAGACGACCGCCGTCAACCCGCTGCTCTCCCTGTTGTACGGAGGCGCCGGGAACGGGGCGACGACAGCGGGAGGTTACTTTATTCTCGACCCGGCAACCGGCGCCGGGACGCTGCTCGGCGACGCATTCGACCCGGGCGGGCTGAGCGGACTCGAGTTCGATCCCGGCGGCGCACTCTACGGCTCGACGATCTCCGGGTTCGAGAGCACCAGCAATCTGGTGCGGATTTCACCGGGGCCGCCGACGGTCATCGGACCGATCGTCGTCACCGCCACCGGGGAGACGATCAGCGTCGCTGATCTCGCGGTCCAGCCCGGTACCGGCGTGCTCTTTACGATCCGATCCGGAGCCGACGATCAGGGACGGGGCGGCGAGCTGTACACCATCGACTGGACCACCGCGGCCGCCACCCGCGTCGGAATCGGGGCCGCACCGGGGTCGTGGGGCGGCATCGCCTTCGACGCGGATGGACTCCTCTACCAGAACAATGACTCCGAGCTGTGGATCATGAATCCGCTGGACGGCGCGGTGCTGGCGACGATGCCGGTCGGCACCGTCTACGACGGGCTCGCGTCACGTCCGGAGAACAACCTCTTGTATGCCACAAGAGGTGGAGGCGGAGGACAGATCTGGACGATCGACCCGACGACCGGAGGCCCCGCCACTATGCCGACCGAAACGCAGCTCCTTCCCGGACCGGGAGACAAGCTGAGCGATGTCGCGTTCGAGCCGTCCTCGATGAATGCCGCTCTGCAGCTCGACGGAGCCAGTGCGACATGGCCCGGCCCGCTCGGCGCGATCGGCTTCGATCTGGTGCGGGTCGACCTGGCGACACTGCGATCGACCGGCGGAGACTACAGCGGCGCCACGGTCGAATGCGTGGCCGACGATACGACCGTGACCACCGTCCCGCTGGGCGCCGCGACGCCGGCTGCCGGGCAGGCCTTCATGTATCTCCAGCGGGTCGTCGGCCCGACCGGTAATCTGACCTACGACAGCGGAGTTGCGGGACAGAGCGAGGGTCGTGATGCCGGGATCGATGCCGCGGCGGCCGCCTGTCCCGGCGGGTGATGCAGGCTGCACTCGAGTGCCACCGGACGGCGCCGAAGTGAGTGACAGGTTGGGCGGGTCGAGCCATCCCCGGCGGTCACTCTCCATGGTCTGTCCTCTCCGGCACGTTCCTCAGCTCAACCCTCTTATGGTCTCCGCCCGGTCGCCCGCCAGGTATCGGATCACGTCAACGGTATCGATCACCAGGGATATGGCGTTGACCGCCATCAGCGACCGGATCCAGACGCCGAAGAGATCGATCGCGGGGATCCCGGGCAACCGGGTCCAGAGCCAGTAGAGCAATGGTATCCACAGGAAGTGACCGAGTCCGAGCAGGCGCGTGAACCCGGTTCGCGCCGTGATCAGCGTCATCAACCCCATGCTGGCCAGGAGGGTTACGAACACGGCCTGCGCCTCGACCCGCCCGAAGTGGAAGAGCGGCACGATCATGTTATGCGCCACCAGGACCATCAGCCAGAGCTGCCATCCGATCGGCAGCGCCAACATGCCCTTGTTGAACTTGATGAAAGCGTTCATTTCTCTTTGTCTCCTCTTGCTGTCATTATTCCCAGGGAAGCAGCGCCAGGTTGCCCCGAACTTTGCTCCCGGCGACCAGCCGATGCGCCTCGCTCACCTGCGATAGCGGGAAGGCCTGCTGCAATAGCGGTTTGATGCGACCCCGTTTCACCTGCTCGAGTCCCCATTCGAGTTCCTCTTTGCCGCCCGCGAGCGCCCCGCGAATCTGCTTCTGACCGAAGAACAGCTCGACGAGGTTGATCTTCACCTCGGCGCCAGCCACGAAACCCATCGTGACAATGATCCCCCCCGGCCGCAATGCGGCGATTCCACGGGTGAAGACTCCGTCGCCGATGCCATCGATGATGACGTCAACGCCTCGACCACCCGTTTCCTCCTGCGCGATCTGAACGAAATCTTCCGCGCTCGTGACGATCACGCGGTCGGCTCCGACGGATCGGACGAAGTTGGCCTTCTCGGGGGAGCGGACCGTTGCCAGGACGCGCGCCCCCAGGGCCTTCGCAACCTGGATCGCCATGCTGCCTGTGCCGGAGGCTCCGGCCTGGACCAGCACGGTGTCGCCCGCTTTGACCTGGCCGACGTTGCGAACCGAGCTCACCGCGTCTCCAGCACCATCGGAAGGGTCGCCGCTTCGGCATGGGATAGCTGCGTCTCATTCTTCACAACCCAACGCGCCGGGGCGGTGATGTACTGGGCATACGTGCCGTTCGAGTGGATACCACGCACCTGGAAGCTCGGTGTGGCAAAGGCGAGATCCGCATCATAGTCAGCCGGATCCACCGGGTAGCCGGTGACGGGAATCACCTTGTCGCCGATCTCGAACTCCGTGACGTCATTTGCGACGGCATCGATTCGACCTGAAGCGTCCGCTCCGAGGGTCCGCGGGAAGGTCATCTGATCTTCGGTCAGAAACGACCCGCTGCGGATAGCGTGTTCCAGCCAGTTGACGCCGGCCGCCAGGATCTTGATGCGCACTTCCCCGGGCTTTGGTTCGGGCACAGGCGCGTCCTCAAACTGAAATACATCCGGATCACCAAATGAATGGATCCGTGCCGCCTTCATGGTCGCTTTCGCAGTGCCCTCGGTCTTCGTGGCTCCGACTCTGGCCGGTGCTGTTGCTGTCGTGCTCATCGTCCCATCTCCTTTCTTCGTCTACCTACTAGTAGGTAGATATCGTGGTCAAAAAAAGATCACCCCCGGGGTTTCAGCGTCTCCTTGATCTGCTTCATCACCTGACGCGCTTTGGTCTTGCCG
>CBDUYA010000018.1:0-16986 GCA_965371335.1 uncultured bacterium
GGTGCCAGGACCTACCGCCCCGAGTGGGCGGTCACCACCTGGCTGTACCGCATCCTCACCAACGTCTGTGTCGACGAAATGCGTCGCCGCGCCGCCTCCAGCCGCCGCGATCTGGCCCACGCCGCCCGGCGCAGCACGGTACGTGACGGGTCGCCGCCCGAACAGCGCATCGACTTGCAGCGGGCGCTGGCGCGGGTGCCGGGCGAGGCGAGGGTGCTGCTGGCGCTGCGCTACGTCGACGGGCTCTCCTACCGCGAGATGGCGCGCATTCGCGGCATCACCGTCAACACGGTGAAGAGCCAGCTGGCGCGCGGCAAGTCAATCCTGAAGAGCGCCCTGGCGCGGGGAGGACGCAGGCGATGCTGAACGATCCGCTCGACGCACTGCTGACCGGCTATTTCCGCCCCGTCGCGGCCGGCCCCGCTCTCAACCGGCGGCTCGCCGTCGAGGCGCGGCGCGACGCGCGCGACCTGGACCGGCTGGTGCGGAATTTGTCGATCGACGCCACGCCGCGCGGCGTGGCGCGCGTCCGGCCGGGCCGGCCCCGTGCCGGCGGCCCCGCCGCCATCCGGCGGATGGTGGAGCAGGCGCACGCCGAGCTGATGGAGTTTTTCACCGGGCAGCGGGTGTTCTTCACCGTCCCGGTCGATCTCGCCGGGCTGCCGCCGTTCCAGGGCAAGGTGCTGCGCGCCGTGGCGCGCATCCCGTTCGGTGAAGCGCGCTCCTACTCCTGGCTGGCGGAGCGCATCGGACATCCGGGCGCGGCGCGGGCGGTCGGAACGGCGCTGGGGCGCAACCCGGTGCCATTCATCGTGCCGTGCCACCGGATCGTGCGTGACGACGGATCTCCGGGAGGGTACGGCCTTGGCCTGCCGATGAAGCGCTCTCTCCTCCTGCTGGAGCGGAGCACGCCCCGGTATGAGGGGTGCAGCAGCACGCGTATCGTCTGCCGGGTGGGGTGCGCCGCCTTACGCCGCGCCCGTGCCGATCGCCGGGTCGTGTTCGCCTCGGTGGCCGAGGCGCGCTCGGTCGGCTACCGTCCCTGCACACACTGCACACCGGAACGGACCGCTCGGGGGTCGACGCACATGCCGCATCTGACCATCACGGAGGGTTGACGACATGCCGCGCCTGACCATCGCGAAGAGACTGAGTCGGATCAACTGGACGTCGGTCGAGGCCGCGCTGACGGAGAATGGCTACGCGCTCCTGCCGCGGCTGCTCGACGCCCGCGAGTGCGCCGCGCTGATCGCCCTCTACGATCGGACCGGACGGTTCCGCCAGCGGATCGACATGGAACGGCACCGCTTCGGTATCGGCGAGTACAAGTACTTCGATCGACCCCTGCCGCCGCTTGTCCGGGCCCTGCGGACCGGCGCCTACCCGCCCCTGGCGGCGATCGCCAACCGCTGGATGGCCGCTCTCGGATCGAACCTTCGATTTCCCGCCCGCCTCCGGGGCCTCGCCGATCTCTGCCGGCGGGCCGGACAGACAAAGCCGACGCCGCTGTTACTGCGCTACGCCGCCGGCGGCTACAACCGCCTGCACCAGGATCTCTACGGCGAGGTCGCCTTCCCGCTGCAGCTCGCCTGCCTGCTGAGCCGCCCGGAGATCGACTATCGCGGTGGAGAATTCCTGCTGGTCGAGCAACACCCCCGGGCGCAATCGGTCGGGCATGCCGTGGCGCTGGCGCGGGGGGAAGCGATCATCTTTCCGACCCGGTTCCGGCCGGTCGCCGGCAAACGCGGCCACTACCGCGCCACGGTGCGGCACGGGGTCAGCCGACTGTCGTCAGGGACGCGCTTTACCCTCGGTGTGATCTTCCACGACGCCCGCTGAAAGAAGGAGCCTCCATGCGCCTGCTGCTGCTCAGCAATTCGACCAATCACGGTTCCGGCTACCTCGATTACGCCGCCGGCGACATCGGCGATCTGTTTGCCGGGGTGCGGCGCATTCTGTTCGTGCCGTTCGCGCTGCATGATCAGGAAGGGTACTGGGCGGTCGCCCGCAAGCGGTTCGCGGCGCTCGGGATCGAGGTCGATCGGCTCGCGGGGGGACCGGACGCCCCGGCTGCGGTCGAGGCCGCCGAAGGGATCTTCATCGGCGGCGGCAACACCTTCCGGCTTCTCGATCTGCTGCAGCGATCGCAGGCCATCGAGCCAATCCGGCGCCGCGTCGCGGCAGGGATGCCTTATCTGGGATCGAGCGCCGGGACGGTGGTCGCCTGCCCCACCGTCCGGACGACCAACGATATGCCGATCGTCTTCCCCGCGTCGTTCGCCGCGCTCGGCCTGGTCCCCTTTCAGATCAACTGCCACTACGTCGATCCCGACCCGGCATCGCGCCACATGGGGGAAACGCGCGAGAGGCGTCTCGTCGAGTTTCTGGAGGACAACGACGCCGTCGTGATCGGTCTCCGCGAAGGAGCGCTGCTGCGGGTCGACCGGGCCGGAGAGAGCGATGCGCTTCAGGTCGAATTGCGGGGCACTGCGGGGGCGCGGCTATTCCGGCGTGGCGTCTCTCCGAGCGAGCACCTGCCGGGCGCCGCTCTCACTGATCTTCTGAACTCTCGCTGACCGCTGACGCCACGGCGGTCTTTCCACTCTCGGCCGGCGGCGGGCAGGCCATCTCCGGATCGTTCCCGGTCGCTTCGCAGTCGCCCCCGTCCCCCGCGGCGATGCGGATCTGTCCCGGCGTCTCGATGATGTTGTCCCGCACCTCAGTGCGGCCCTGCGCGCCGGTTTCGATGGCGATCAGCGACGCTCCGATCAACTCGCTCTCCACCACCACCGCCTCCCCGGCCAGGCCGTCGAGCGATGCCGTGAGAGACAGGTCGCTGCCCGATCCGGCTCCCACGGCGAGCGTCGCGCGGCGCACCTCGAGGCGCCCCCGGTCCGCCCGTGGCGACACCTCGATCAGGATCGCCCCGTCGCTCATCATCATGCTGTCGAGCACTTCGATGCCCGACTCGTCCCCCGCGAAGGAGATTTCGATGGCGCCCCCCGCCATGGTGGACAGCTCGGAATCACGGATCGAGAGTCGCGCCCCGCCGAGGCCGCCATAGCCGATCCTCGTTGCCAGAGTCAGGTAACTGTTCGCCAGGCTCAGACGGCTGGCGACGCCGCAGCGAAGATCAAATGCATACGGTCCCGCCAGGGTGACATCGAGCAGAGCGAGGGAGACGCCATCACCGACCTCGACGTGGCAGTCGGAGGTAAGGGTTCCGCTGCCGCCGCGCACTTCGAGATCGGCGGCGATGCGCACTACGCCGTCATCGTTGCAGTCGGCGGCAAACTCCGCGGCGCCGACCGGAGCCCCGGGCTCCGGTATCTCCGGGGGACGGGGCGGCTCCCATCGATCCCCCCAGGGACGCGGGCGCTCCGGCTCTTCACCGACCACGCTCCCAACCGACATCAGCGGAGGGAGGGCGACCAGCAGCCCCACCACCAAGATTCCCGCTTTGACCATCAGTGATCCCGTCATGTGCGGCCCGAGGGAACGATTGATTCGGCGCGCAGGCCTCCCCGCATGCCGTCGCACTGACAAGAGTAACTCCAGACGGGCCGCCGCGGGAAGAGAGAATCGAACGGCAGGCGCCCCTCAGGCGGCGGCGCGCGATCCGCCGGCCATGTTCGCTCCCCCGGCGGCGGTCCCGGAGGAGGGTACGGCGACCGGCTTCCGGTCGCCCGGCATCGTCCACTTGATACCGTTGCGCTCGAAGCTGGCGGTCAGGTCGGCCTTGGCGACCGCCCGGGCATACGCCTCCTGGGGATCGATGATCTTCTTCATCACCAGATCGAGCAGCGATTCGTTGAGGGTCCTCATCCCGATCGCCCGGCCGGTCTGCATAATGGAGGGGATCTGGTAGGTCTTTCTGTCGCGGATCAGGTTGCTGATCGCCGAATTGACGATCAGCACCTCCTGCGCCGCCACCCGTCCCCCACCGATCTTCTTGCAGAGGATCTGGGCGATGACCGCCTTGAGCGACTCCGACAGCATCGTCCGGATCTGTCCCTGCTCGCTCGCCGGGAACTGGTCGATGATGCGATCGACAGTCGAGGGGGCCGTGTTGGTGTGCAGCGTGCCGAACACCAGGTGGCCGGTCTCGGCGGTCTCCAGGGCGATGGCGACGGTCTCCAGATCGCGCATTTCGCCGACCAGGACGATATCGGGATCTTCCCGCAGTGCGGCCCGCAGCGCCCTCTTGAACCCTTCCGTGTGGACGCCGATCTCGCGCTGGTTGATCAGCGCCTTTTTCCTGGAATGGACAAACTCGATCGGATCCTCAATGGTGAGAATGTGTTCGGAGCGCTCCTTGTTGATGTAGTCGATCATCGCCGCCAGGGTGGTCGACTTGCCCGACCCGGTCGGCCCGGTCACGACGACCAGCCCTTTGGTCAGGTGGCAGAGTTCCATGATGTGGCGCGACAGGCCAAGCTCCTGGGCGGTGGGGATGACCGACGGGATGAGGCGGAAGACGCCGCCCGGCCCGAGCCGGTCCATGAACAGGTTACAGCGATATCGTGCGACATCGGCAACCTCGTAGGCGAAATCGACGTCGTGCGTCTCTTCGAAGATCGTCCAGTTCCGCTCCGTGGTGATCGATCGCAGCAGCTCCCGCACCTGTTCGGGGGTGTTGGTCTTTTCCTCGCCGAGCTCGGTGATTTCACCATCCTTGCGAAACAGCGGAGCGTGCCCGGAGGAGAGATGGAGATCGGAGCACTTCTGCTCGAACACCTTTCTGAAGAGCGCTTCCATGCGCGACGGATCGAGCCGTGGCGATCCCGGCGTCGCCGCAACGGGCGCGACGGAGGGCGCCGGGGCGATCTCGAGCCGCAGCGAACCTTGCCCGCCGGCGATCCGCACCTGCACCGCGCCGGAAGGCGCCGCGTAGTCGAAGCGGGTCTCCCCGCCGGTCGGGGCCGGGATATCGCTCCCCGCGGGGAGGATCTCTCTGACCAGATCCTGGATCTGCGCAGCGGTCGCCGGCTGTGGCGAGATCGGGCGGGACTGACCCCGCAGGATCATGATCGCCTTCTCTCCCGAGGCCATGACGAGCCGCTCGCCACCGGACTGATGGATCACCTTGATGAACCTATCGATGCGCGCCATCGACCGCCTCGTTGCGTTCCGGCAGCGGGGAAACGCGAACGATCCGCCGCTTGTTGATCAGATGAACCCGATCGCCGGACCAAAGGACCAGAAACCGGGTGTCGAGGTTGAGGACGTCCTGCAGGCGGCGGTGCCCATCCGGCATCATCTGATTGATATCACCGGTGATCGTCATGCCGTCCTCCAGCACGATCTCGACCTCGGCGCTGGTCGACTGATCGCGAACGCTCTCCCGGGCCCGCCCCGCTTCACCGGCCCGCTCGTGCTCCGCCTCGAGCGACACGGAGATCAGGCCGTCACGGTGCAGGAAGACCACGCTGCCGCTCCCATCGCTCGCCGGAAGGAACGGCTCCGGTCCGTTCAGCAGATCGCTCGGCCGTTCCATCCCGGCGTGCGATTCCGCGCAGTCGCCCAGAAAGAGGTCGACGAGCAGCGGCGAACGGCCGGCCAGAACGACCTCGACCGGCACCTTGCGCTTCGGAACACGATACGCCTCGGTCACCCTTCATCCCCCCGCGCGGCAGGCGGTGCGTCGGAACAGCGGGAATAATCTAGGGTCCCCGGCCCCGCCTGTCCACCGGGCCGCTACTCGGCCCGCAGGGCCTCCACCGGATCGAGCCCCGCCGCCCGCCGCGCCGGCAGCGCCCCGCTCAGCAACCCGACGGCGAACGAGAGCGCCAGGGCGGCGAGGACGTACTCCGGCAGGGTGCGGACCGGGAGGCCGGGGAGGGCGAGCCGCAGCGCCTGGCCGATGCCGATCCCGGCCGCCACGCCGATGGCGCCGCCGGCGGTTGCCAGCAGTCCCGCCTGCAGGAGGAAAAAACCGAGCACCTGGCTGCGCCGCGCTCCGAGGGCGCGCAACAGGCCGATCTCCGCGGTGCTCTCGTTGACCGAGATCCACATCATGGTGAGAATGCCGATGGCGCCGACGACCAGGGAGATCCCCCCGATCGCCCCGACCGCCGTCGTCACCACCCCGATGATGCGGTCGAGCACTTCGATCATCGACTCCTGGCTGGTGATGGTGAAGTCCTCCTCGCCGTCGTGCCGGTCGAGGAGAACGCGCCGGACTCCGTCGATCACAGCCTGGGTGGCATGGGCGTTGCGGTAGACGACGTCGATCTCGATCAGGTCGTCCCGGTTGAACAACTGCATCGCCACAGAGACCGGAATGAAGACGGTATCGTCGAGGTCGATGTTGAGGAACTGCCCCTTCGGCTCCATCACCCCGATGACGCGGAAGGGGCGGCCGCCAATCCGCACCCGCTCTCCGAGGGCGTTCCCTCCGCCGAACACTTCCCGCTTGAGCCTCATGCCGAGCACGGCCACCGGCGAGCCGTGGCGGGGATCGCCGGGCGGCAGGAAGCGGCCCTGCCGGACGCGGAACTTCCACAGTTCCTGCATCTCCGAGGTGACGCCGTAGACCAGGACGCTGCGCCCCGCCCGGCTCGATTCCACCCGCGCATTGCCGAACGCGACCGGCATCACCGCCTGCACCTGCGGCAGGCGCTTCAGCGCCTCGGCGTCCTCGAGCGTCAGCTTGCGGATGGTCCCGGCGAGGGCGGCGGGCGAGCCGCCGGTGGTGTCCGACTTGCCGGGATTGATGGCGACGATGTTGGTGCCGAACTGGGTGAATTCATCCAGCACGAACTGGCGGATCCCTTCGCCGATCGAGGTGAGCAGAATGACGGCGCAGATACCGATGGCGAAGCCGAGCATGGTGAGGGCGGATCGCAGGCGGTGGCCGATGACGGCGCCCCAGGCGAGCTTTAGGAGATCGGTCGCGTGCATGGCTCAATGCCTCGACAGGGCGGCGACCGGGTCGAGGCGGGCGGCCCGCCGCGCGGGGAGCACGCCGAACGTGATCCCCGCTCCCAGCGACACGGCGATCGCCGCCGCCACCGCCCAGCCGGGCGGCTGCGCCGGCAGGGCCGGCAGGAGATGGGCGAGCAGACGCGCGCCGCCGTAACCGGCCAGCAGTCCGAGCCCGCCTCCGAGCAGGGAGAGAAGCGCCGCCTCGGCGAGAAAGATCTTCATGATGGAGCCGGGCGCCGCCCCTAGCGCCTTCAATAGTCCGATCTCGGACGTCCGCTCCGACACCGACACCAGCATGACGTTCATGATGCCGATGCCGGCGACCGCGAGCGAGATGGCGGCGATGCCGGCCAGGCCGAGCGTCAACGCCCCGAGGATCCGGTTGAAGGCCGACAGGATCGAGTCCTGCGTGAGCAGGGTGACATCCTCGTCGCCGCCGTGCCGCGCCTTCAGCAGCGCGATGATCTCGGCGCGGGCCGTGTCGATCTCGGCGTGCGCCCCCACCTCGATCAGGATGCGGAACAACGAGGACTGATTGAAGATGCGCAGGCCGCTGGCGACCGGGATGATCACCACGTCGTCCATGTCGACTCCAAGCGACTGGCCTTTGCCCTCCATCACCCCGATCACCCGGAAGCGCCAGTCGCCGATGCGGATCGATCGTCCCAGCGGATTCTCCTCGCGAAACAGCTCGCGCTGCACGGTGCGGCCGATCACCGCCACCGGGGCGGCCCGGTCGGCGTCGATCGACGGCAGGAAGCGTCCCGCGGCGACGGTGAGACGGCGCACCTCGAGGAGATCGGACGTGCTGCCGAGCACCGTCATCTGGCGGCGGCGATCGCGGTAGCCGACCCGCCCCATGCCGACCGCCAGCGGCGCCAGCCGGCGGACGCGCGGCACCCGCAACAGGATAGCCTCGGCATCGCGCAGGGTGAGATCGCGGGAGGTGCCGCCGACGAACGGCATGTTGCCGCTGGTCTCCGTCTTTCCCGGCAGGACGATCAGGAGGTTGGTTCCGAGGGAGGCGAACTGGTCGGTGACGTACAGCCGCGCCCCCTCGCCGAGCGCCGTGAGCAGGACGACCGCGGCGATCCCGATTCCCATGCCGAGCAGGGTCAGCATCGTCCGCAGGCGGTGACCGCGCAGTGCCTGCAGGGCGAACCGGATCTGATCGAGGACGCTCATGCGGAAGGCCCGTCCGCGACGATCCGTCCGTCGACCAGCCGCACCACGCGGCGCGCCCGGCCGCCGATCTCCGGATCGTGGGTGACCAGCAGGAAGGTCAGGCCGTCGTCGTTCATCCGCTCCAGAAGCTCGATCACCTCGGCCCCCGCCGCGCGATCGAGGTTTCCAGTCGGCTCGTCGGCCAGCAGTATGGAGGGGCGCATGACGGTCGCCCGGGCGATCGCCACGCGCTGCCGCTGTCCTCCCGACAGCTGGTCGGGACGGTGGCCGGCGCGATCGGAGATGCCGACCGCCTCCAGGGCCTCCGCGATCCGCGGGCGCCGCTCGGCCACCGGCATCCCGGCCAGGATCATCGGCAGCTCGACGTTGGCAGCGGCCGTCAGCCGGGGAACCAGGTGGAAGAACTGAAAGATGAAGCCGATCCGGCGGCTGCGCACCTGCGCCAGCGCCGGCTCAGGGAGAGCGGCCACTTCCTGCCCGTCGAGGCGGTAGGAGCCCGAGGTGGGACGATCGAGGCAGCCGAGCAGGTGGAGGAGGGTCGACTTGCCCGACCCGGAAGGCCCCATGATCGCCATGTACTCGCCGTCCGGTATGGTGAGATCAACCGACTCGAGGGCGCGCACCACCTGGCCGCCAACCTGGTAGTGGCGGGTGAGGCCGCGCAGGTCGATCACCGCTTCGCGCCTTCCGCCTCGACGGCCTGCGCTCCTTCCTGCACCTCGGCGCGATCGAGCGAGATGACGATCGCCTCCCCCTCCTGCAGGCCGCCGGCCACCTCCGCGTTCTCCCAGTTTCTGAGACCGACCTGCACCGCGCGGCTGGTCAAAACATCGCCGTCCAGGACCAGCACCCGATCCCCCTCCATCAGGGCGTAGGAGGGAATGCGCAGCACGTCGTCCGCCCGGCGGAGAATGATCTCGATGTCGGCCGACGAACCGGGCAGCAGCGTGCGGCTGAACTCCGCATCGGCGAAATCGACCTCCACCTCGATCGTGCGGTTCTGCTCCTGGCGATCGAGGACGTACGGCGCCACCCGTGTCACGCTGCCTTCGAACGATTGATCCGGGTAGGGATCGAGGGTGATGCGGACCGCCTGTCCCGCTTCGATGCGCGCCGCGTCGACCTCGTCCATCGGCGCGCTGATGTAGATGGAGCTGCGGTCGATGATGTCGTAAACCGGCGGGATCGGCACGGCGGGGGGAGAGGGAGAGATCCACTCCCCCAGCTCCGCATCGAGATCGGCGACGATCCCGTCGAAGGGGGCCCGGAGCGCCGTCTTGGCGAGGTTGGCATCCGCCAGGTCGACCGCCGCCCGGGCGCGGGCCACCGCCGCCCGCGCCGCCTCGCAGCGCGCCGCTGTGGCGTCGCGATCGCTGCGCAGGCGCTCCAGTATTTCCTCCGAGACGATGCGCTCCTCGCGCAGGCCGAGGTTCCGCCGCAGGTCGCGCCCGGCCTGCTCCGCCTTGAGACAGGCCTCCCGGGCGCTCGCCTCGGCGGTCACGACCTCCTGCCGGGCCAGAGCGAGGGAAGCGCGCAGATCATCGTCATTGATCCGCAGGAGGACGTCCCCCTCGCGCACTTCGTCCCCCGGTCGCGCCCCGATGAAGGCGACGCGGCCGCCGAGCTCCGGGCTCATGCGGGCGCGGCGCCGCGCCTTGACCGTGCCGGCCTTGCTGTTGGCGACCGTGTCCTCGACGGCGCCGCGATCGACGCGGTAGAGGGTGACCGGGATCGGCTCCGGCCGGAAGATGGTCAGGCGCAGAGCGACGCCGGCCGCGATGACGACGAGCACGACGATCAGCCGCTTGAGCCAACGGGGCATCTTCACCTCCGGGGAAACGACGGGGGCCTCCGGGCGGCCTCCGGGCGGGAAGATATCACGCCGGGCGGAGCGCCTCAGACTTTCAGGTACTGCCGGCCAGGGGCGACCCCTGGAACTCCGCCACGAAGATCCGCCATTCGACCGCCCGGGTGTCTCGGGCCGATTCCGGGTGTCCTTGCCAAGAACCTCGTCTGGCCTTTAGATTCTGACATTTGAGCCAGCCCGGGTCTACTTCGGCGCCGTGCAGAGAATCTGGCCCTCCGCCAGCAGCTGATCGTTCTCCGCAATTGACCTGCTTACCATCCGGTGTCCTCCGTCGAGCCGCGCGGATGAACTCAAACGTGATACAAGCTTGTTCCCTTCGGCAATCTGTGGGCGATGTGGGTCTTGTGGGCTGCCCTGGAGACGGCTGTCGCGACGCTCTTGACCACTTTCTTGTTGAACACGCTCGGGATGATGTATTCGGGTGAGATTTCATCCTTGGAAATGCTGCCTGCGATCGCCTCGGCCGCCGCATGCTTCATTGCCTCATTGATATCCTCGGCGCGCGCATCGAGCACCCCCCTGAAGATCCCGGGAAACGCGAGAACGTTGTTGATCTGATTGGGATAATCACTCCTGCCGGTCGCCATGACCGCCACGAGACCTTCCACCTCCTCGGGCATGATTTCCGGTGTCGGGTTACTCATCGCGAATACGATTGGGTCCTTATTCATCTTTTGGCTCTTACCCTTGAGCGCGCCCGAGTATGCTCCGGCACCGATTCCGATTCCTGGGCGAAAGAGGTGCCGATGCTCCTACTCCGGGTCATCTGGGCTGTCGTTCGGGCTCTATTCTCCTGGAAAGCCGAGCTCTCCGGCTTCGGCAGTTCGAAGAGTGCTCTTATGGCCGAAATTATTCCGCGATTGTCGTCAGCCGACCGCAGAAATTTCGTCAAGGCATCCCCCGATCGGGTGACATCCCGCGCATCCCATGCGTGAGGCCCTCCGCCCCCCTCGAGCCCTCTCTGCAAGCATCTCGTCGTACACCGTGACCCTGCTTCGAACTGCTGCCAGATAAGGGTTCGTGGAAGGCCCGCCGATGGCGACGCATCACCCCGACTCCTCCGGATCAACGAGCCGGGTTGGCGCAGTAGTTGCTTGCAAAAAGGGGGTTACAAACAAATCAATCGGTCCAGGGGGCCGTGATCTTTGGGGAGGCGAAGCATGAAGCGGATACTCGCAGCCTGTTCTATCCGGACCGGATCGATCCTGCTGGCGGCCGCCGCCGTCCTGCTCGGCGCGCCGGCCGCCTTCGCGGCGCAGGAGACGATCAATCCGATCCTGGACAACACCATCTACCAGGACGACTCAACGGTGAGCTGCGGTATCGGCAGCCATCTGATCTCGGGGCGCACCGACAACGGCTTCCCGCGCCGTGCTCTGATGCAGTTCGACGTCGCCGGAACGGTCGCGGCCGGTTCGACGATCACCGGCGTCACACTCAGCATCACTGTCAACCGCGTGCGCGACAACGCGGCGCGAGGCATGTCGCTGCACCGCGTGACCCAGGCGTGGGGCGAAGGCGGCTCGAACTGTGACGGCAACGAGGGGAAGGGCGTGCCGGCCCAGACCGGCGACGCCACCTGGTCGCATCGTATGTGGAACACCGATCTCTGGACGCCGGCGGCGGGCGGCACGTTCAATGCGACGGCGAGCGCGACGGCGTCGATCCCCGACTCGAACGGTAGTTTCTCGTGGAGCGGCGGGAGCCTGGTGGCGGACGTGCAGGACATGCTCGACAACCCGATGCCGAACTACGGCTGGATCGTCATCGGCGAGGAGGGGATCGACAAGACGGCCCGCCGCTTCTACAGCACCAATGAAGGCCAGGTGGCGCGCCGGCCGGCGCTGATCGTCGATTTCGATCCGCCGGGCGGGGTCGAGGCGTGCTGCACCGTCGAGGGATTCTGCACCCTCGAAGACCCGGCCGCCTGCGCCGGCACCACGGTGTCCGGCGTGACGACGTGCTCACCCAACCCCTGCCCGCAGCCGCAGGGGGCGTGCTGCTCGGTGACGGGAACGTGCACGGAGATCGGCCAGGCCGATTGCATCGATGGCGGCGGGACGTTTGAGGGGGAGGGAACGGTCTGCACCCCGAACCCGTGCAGCGCCGTCGGGCTGGAGAAGTTTGTCGATCCGCTGCCGATCCCGGCGGTCGCCACGCCGACCAGCGGCACGGTCGGCGGCACCGCGACCTACGATATCGCCGTCACCGAGTTCGATCAGCAGCTGCACCGGGATCTTCCACCGACCAGGGTGTGGGGCTACGGCGGCAGCTATCCGGGACCGACCATCGTGGCGTCGAGCGGCGAGCCGGTCACCGTCAACTGGAGCAACGACCTGCGCGACGAGACCGGCACGCTGCGCACCGCGCACTATCTGGCGGTCGACACCTGCCCGCACGGCCCCGATGCCTGGGGCGACACGCCGCGCATCGTCACCCACATGCACGGGGCGCACGTGCCGGCGCGCTATGACGGTTATCCCGAACACACCTGGATGCCGGGCGAATCGGGGACTTACATCTATCCGAACAACCAGCTTCCCGGCACGCTGTGGTATCACGATCATGCCCTCGGGATCACCCGTCTCAACGTCATTATGGGGATGGCGGGCTTCTACCTGCTGGTCGACCCGTACGAGCAGGCGCTCAATCTGCCGGGCGCTCCGTACGAGATCGGCCTGGCGATCCAGGACCGGGCCTTTAATGCCGACGGCACCTTCGCGTATCCGACGGTGCTGCAGCAGACCTTCTACGGCGACACCATCCTGGTGAACGGCAAGGTGTGGCCCTATCTCGACGTCGTGCAGGGCAAGTACCGTTTCCGCATGCTGGGGGGATCGAATTCGCGCGTCTACACGCTGTCGCTATCGACCGGGGATCCGTTCTGGGTCATCGGCACCGAGTTGGGGCTGCGGCAATCGCCGCTTTCGGTCACCGAGCTGACATTCGCCCCCGGCGAGCGCTACGACGTGGTGATCGACTTCGAACCGTATCCGATCGGGACCGAGATCATCCTGACCAACAGCGCGCCGATCAAATGGCCGAACCCGGGGAACCCGACCGAGGGGGTTCTCCCCGAGATCATGAAGTTCATCGTGGTCGGCAGCGGAGGCCATACCGATCCGCTCCCCGCCACGCTGCGGCCATACCCGCTCATCCCCGAGTCGGAGTCGGTCGCAACGCGCACCCTGACGCTCCTTAAGGACCCGACGGCGTGTGGCGGAGGCGAGTGGCTGATCGACGGCCTGCACTGGGACGACATCACCGAGATCCCCAACCTCGGAACCACCGAGATCTGGGAGTGGGTCAACGACTCGAACATCATGCACCCGATGCACATGCACCTGGTGGCATTCCAGATCCTCAACCGCTTCGCGCTCGACGGATCGGGGCTGCCGACCGGCCCGGCGATCCCGCCTGAGCCGTACGAGATCGGCTGGAAGGACACGGCCCTGGCGCACCCCGGGACGGTCACCCGCGTCATCGCCCGCTTCGACGACTACGTCGGCAAGTACGCCTATCATTGCCACATCCTCGAGCACGAAGACCACGAGATGATGCGACAGTTCCGCACCGTCGAGGGCCTGTGCAACAGCGACGGTGTCTGCGATCCGGGCGAGGACTGCATCGGCTGCCTCAACGATTGTCCGGCCCTGCCGGGCACCGCTTGCGGCAACGGTCTGTGCGAGGCGGGCAACGGCGAGGACTGCGTCAACTGCCCGGCCGACTGCGACGGCAAGCAGAACGGCGGCGTACAGAACCAGTACTGCTGCGGCGGTGGGGGCGGCACCAACCCGGTCGACTGCAGCGACTCGCGCTGCAGCACTGGCGGCTTCCACTGCCGCCAGTCGACCCGGCCCGACGTCTGCTGCGGTGATTTCATGTGCGAGGGAACGGAGGATATCGGGTCGTGCAGCCTCGATTGCTCGCCCGACAGCGATGGAGATGGTTTCTTCGACTGGGGCGACTGCGACAACGCCGATCCCACCGCGACCGCCGTCCCCGGCGCCGTCGAGGCAGTCTTTGTCCAGCCGCTCGGCACCATCGACCGCTTCCTGTGGGACAGCCTGTCGTTCTCGGCCGGCAGCGGCACCGTCTACGACGTCTACACCGGGTTGATCTCGGATCTGCAGGCCGACGGCGGCCTGCAGAGCGGCATTTGCGAAAGTGACGACCGTACGATGACCTTCATGGACGACGCCACCGCCGATCCGCCGCTGGGCGACGCACGCTACTTCATGTTCCGCGGTCAGAACAGCTGCCCGGGCGGCACCGGTACGTACGGCGACGCCAACCGCGACACGACGCACGGCGCCAGCGGAGGGAGCTGCGGGTAGGAGCGGGTGAGGGTTGGCGGCGCGAGCGGCGCCAGCCTCTAAGGTATGGGCAATTTGTATCGTGCCCGGCGTCGCATCGGTTCTGCGGCCGCGCGCCGGGGCGCTGCTGTAGAGGTCCAGCGAGTTTGGCGGCCTCGAACTCCGGACCGGGTCGACTTCGATCTCCCGCCCGCCTGCTGTGCGGCGCGCTTCAAGCCAAGACGTCGATGGCCTCGGGGGTGCCCTTGTGCTGAGCCCCAAGCTCCCGTGCGAGGGCAACGCGGCCAGCGCCTCGACCTGAACGTCACCTACCTGGTCGGGCGAAGACATCTTCCCATCGTTGAGCTGAAGAAAGCCGCGTCGCACCGCTCGCGCTGCCACCCGGTCGGTGGCGGGAACGGACTGACGGCGTGGTGAACCCGTTTGACAGCTTCCACACGTGGGGAGAAAGCACCGATCCGGCATTCTCAACCTCGCTGGCCTACTTCAGCGGTGACTTGCGCGGAGCAGGGCGACAGCCGTGGCACATCCATTGCATTGAAGAAATGCGGCCCTCCACCCGCGAGGTGTGCCGGGGAAGGAGAAAGAAAATTGCTCGACCAGGGGAAATCTCTGAAAAACGTGAGGCTCGCGGCGCGGGTCGATCTGATCGAGATGATCTCCGGCCTGCTGTTGGTCCTTTTCATGTTCGGCCATTTGTTGATGCTCTCCACCATCCTCCTGGGACCGGACACCATGAACGGCCTGGCGGGGTTACTGGAAAGACCACCGCTGTTCATGGCGCAGATCGGCGCGGTGGGGGTGGCTGTTCTCCTTCTGGTCCACCTGGTAACCGCCGGCCGCAAGATCCCCAGCCGTGTCAGGGAGCAGACCATGATATGGCGCCTGTCGAGGCAGTTGCGGCACACCGACACCTGGCTCTGGTCGATCCAGGCGGCGAGCGGGATGATCATCCTGGGTTTCGCCGCGATCCATCTATGGATCATCCTGACGACATTTCCGATCGACGCGATCAAGAGCGCCCGGCGGGTGGCGGAGTCGCTCGGATACCTCTACCTCCCGATGGTCCTGATCGTCGAACTGCATGTGGGCATCGGCCTCTATCGGGCGGTCATGAAGTGGACTTCCTTCAACCGTCGTCTCGGAGCCAAGATCAAGTGGGTCGTGACAGGATTGTTTCTGGTCATCGGTTATTCGGTCCTGGCGACGTTCTGGTTCTACGGCGTCCGCTAACTCAAGATTGCGAAAGTTGAAAGGGTGAGCAAATGGGGAACACCGTCACAACCGATGTCCTGGTGATCGGGGCCGGCCTCGCCGGCGAGCGGGCGGC
Organism: uncultured bacterium; assembly: GCA_965371335.1. Taxonomy (GTDB): domain Bacteria; phylum Acidobacteriota; class Polarisedimenticolia; order Gp22-AA2; family Gp22-AA2; genus CBDUYA01. The sequence continues at coordinate 15,626 of CBDUYA010000018.1, forward strand.
CATCGAGGCTTCCTCGTACGGGAACGAGGTGATCATCCTGAGCCTGGTGCCGCCGCGGCGATCGCATTCCAGCGCCGCCCAGGGAGGCATGCAGGCATCCCTCGGGAACTGTGCCAAAGGGATCGGCGACAACCCGGATGTCCATTTCGCCGATACCGTGAAAGGTTCGGACTGGGGCTGCGACCAGGATCGGGCGCGGCTGTTCTGCGATCTCGCCCCGATGGCGGTTCGGCAGATGTCCTACTGGGGGGTTCCCTGGAACCGGGTGGTGGCCGGCAGGAAGCAGCTCCCGAAGGACGGCAGCTGGATCGAGGACAGCAAGGAAAACGAAGGGCTGATCACGGCGCGCGATTTCGGCGGCGTGGCGAAGTGGCGGTGCGCCTATACCTCGGATGGCACCGGGCACTCCCTGCTGTACACCATGGACAACGTGGTGGTGAAGCTCGGGATCCGCGTGCACGACCGTATGGAGGCGATCTCCCTCATTCATCACGATGGCATCTGCCACGGAGCGGTGGCGCGCGACCTGCGCACCGGCCGGCTCACGGTGTACCTCGCCAGGGCGTCGGTCATCGCTACCGGCGGGGCGGGCAGGATCTACGGAATGAAGAGCACCAACGCGGTGATCAGCGAGGGGATGGGGCAGGCCATCTCCCTGGACACCGGAGTCGTGCCGCTGGCGAACATGGAGGCCGTGCAGTTCCATCCCACCGGCCTGGCCCACGTGTCGATCTTGATGACCGAGGGGGCGCGCGGCGACGGCGGATACTTGCTCGACAAAGACCATCATCGATTCATGCCCGATTACGAGCCGGAGAAGAAGGAGCTGGCGTCCCGGGACGTGGTCTCGCGCCGCATGGTGCAGCACATGCGCAAGGGTCACGGTGTGGAGGAGGCAGGCGACACCTTCCTGTGGCTCGACGTCCGGCACCTCGGAAAGGAGCACCTGGAGACCAACCTGAGGGATGTGACCGAGCTGGCCCGCGATTTCGTCGGCGTCGATCCGGTCACCGACCTGGTCCCGGTGCGGCCGACGCAACACTACACCATGGGGGGCGTCCGGACCGATATCGACGGGCATGCCTACGGCCTCAAGGGACTGTTCGCCGCTGGAGAGGCGGGTTGCTGGGACATGCACGGATTCAACCGCCTCGGCGGCAACTCCGTCGCCGAAACCATCGTGATGGGAATGGTGGTGGGACGGAAGGTGTCGGAATACATCGACGGTCTCGAGGTGTCCTACCCGATGCACGTAGTTCGGGACGCCGTCATCCGACAGGAAGATCGGATCAAACGCCTGGTGGCCGCTAGTGTAGTGTTTCATATTTAACTTGACAATATGCTCCCGACTGTGACATGAT
>CBDUYA010000019.1:0-16907 GCA_965371335.1 uncultured bacterium
CATCATGTCAGGGAAACTGATTCTCGGGCTCGCCGCACTCGCCGCCACCGTGTGTCTGGCGACGGCCGGCGACACGGCTCCGGCGACACGGCTGCACGATCTGTTCGATCGAGAGTGGCAGGCCCGGCTGGAGGAGTTCCCCTTGTTTGCCACCTCGGTCGGGGTGCACGATCACAACGATCGCCTCCCCGCCATGACGCTGGAGGACCTGCAGCGCCGCGACGGTCTGTGGAGTCGATTCCTCGCCGAGCTGCAATCGATTCCGGCGGCGGAGCTGAGCCCGGAGGACCGCATCAACGCTTCGATCTTCAAAGACCAGATGGAGGATCGGATTGTCGAATTCCACTTCGGCGCCTACCAGATTCCGCTGAATGCCGACTCCGGCTTCCACACCGCGTTCGCGCGGATACCGCACGAGGTGCCGCTGCGCACGGTGCATGACTACGAAAACTACATCGCCCGGATGCGCTCGTTCCCGCGCTACGTCGGTGAGCAGATCGCCCTGATGAAGCTGGGATTGAAGCGCGGCATGACCCTGCCGCAGGTGGTGCTCGAGGGAATCGGGGGGACCATGTCGGCCCACGTGGTCGACGATCCGGCGACCAGCATTTTCTATCCGCCGTTCGAATTGTTCCCGGCCTCAGTGGCGGAGAGCGAGCGGGCGCGGCTGCGCGCGGCGGGACGGAAGGCGATCGCCGGAGGCGTGGTCGCCGGGTACCGGGCCCTGCTGGAGTTCATGACCGGGGAGTACATCCCCGGGGCCCGCGAATCGCTCGGTGCCTCCGAGCTGCCGGACGGCCGTGACTACTATGCCGGGCGGATCCGCCACTTCACGACGCTCGACCTGACGGCCGGGGAGATCCACGCCACCGGGCTGAAGGAAGTGGCGCGCATTCGCGGCGAGATGGAGGAGATCATCGAGCAGGTCGGGTTCGAGGGATCGTTCAGCGCGTTCCTCGATTTCCTGCGCACCGACCGGCGCTTCTACGCAACATCGGCCGAGGAGCTCCTGAAGGAGGCGGCGTGGATCGCCAAGCGGATGGACGGCAAGCTGCCGGAGCTGTTCGGCCGCATCCCCCGTCTTCCCTACACCGTCGAGCCGGTCCCCGATCACCTGGCGCCCAAGTACACGACAGGACGCTACGTTGCGGCCCCGATCGGCAGCACCCGGCCGGGCGCCTACTGGGTCAACACGTACGATCTCAACACCCGTCCTCTTTACAACCTCGAGGCGCTCACCCTGCACGAAGCGGTGCCGGGCCATCATTTGCAGATCGCTCTCAACCAGGAGCTGGAGGGCCTGCCGAACTTCCGCCGCCACTCCTATCTGTCGGCGTTCGGGGAAGGGTGGGGGCTTTACTCCGAGTACCTCGGTCTGGAGGCCGGCTTCTACACCGATCCCTACAGTCACTTCGGGCGCCTCACCTACGAGATGTGGCGCGCCTGCCGCCTGGTGGTCGACACCGGCGTGCATGCCATGGGGTGGACGCGCGAGCAGATGCTCGACTTCCTCGCCTCCAATACCGCCCTCTCCCTGCACAACGTCCGCACCGAGACCGACCGGTACATTTCGTGGCCGGGCCAGGCGCTCGCCTACAAGATCGGCCAGCTCAAGATCCTCGAGCTGCGCCGGCGGGCCGAGCAGGCGCTCGGCGGCCGCTTCGACGTGAGGGAATTCCACGACACGGTGCTGAAGAGTGGATCGATCCCCTTAAACGTTCTCGAACAACAGGTGGACGGGTACATCGAGGAGACGCTCCAGCAATGATGACGTTCCGTTTCACCACCGTTCAACCAGAGCCAACCACAATCAGGAGGAGCACGATGATTGAGACCGCCAGCAATCCGACCACGCTCGTCGGCCGCAAGGCCCCCGATTTTGAGGTGCAGGGATACGTCAAGGGTGAGTTGAAGGGCTTCAAGCTCTCCGATTACAAGGGGCAGTGGGTCTACCTGCTCTTCTATCCGCTCGATTTCACCTTCGTCTGTCCCACCGAGGTGCTGAGCTTCTCGAAGATGGCGCCGCAGTTCAAGGAGAGAAAATGCCAGGTGCTCGGCATCTCCGTCGACTCCCAGTTCACCCACAAGGCGTGGGTCGAGACCGGCAAGGCGGAGGGGGGCCTCGGTGGATCGCTCGAGTATCCGTTGCTTTCCGATCTCAAAAAGACCGTCGCCGCCGGCTACGGCGTGAAGACCGACGCCGGCGTCGCCCTGCGCGGCCTGTTCCTGATCGACCCGAATGGCGTCGTCATGCACGCGACGATCAATAACCTGCCGGTCGGTCGCTCGGCCAGCGAGGCGCTGCGCACGCTGAAGGCGTTCCAGTTCGTGGCGGCCAACGCCGGCCAGGTCTGCCCCGCCGACTGGGATGAAGGGAAGGAAACGATGGGCGCCAGCCCCGAGGGGATGCGCAAGTATCTGACGTCCCAGAAGTAGATCGTCGCCATCAGCGTCGCGATCGGGCGCTGCCCCGCCGGTTCGTGGGGCGGCGGGGCGGCCTGCGGTCCGCCTGCCGCGAAGAACGGGCGCGCCCGTGTGGTCGCGGCCCGGCCGGTATGTTAACGTCGTTGACAGGGTTACCGCATGCGTTTGACCTTCTCGGCCGTGGTTCTCATGATGCTGGCGCTGACCTCCGCCGGGGGCGACGGCGGGGCGCCCGCCCCTCCCCCGGAAGCGCTCAGCCCCGGCGAGGCCAACCTGCTCGCCCTCGAGATCGCCCCGCTGGTCGAAGCGATCCGCGGGCTCAAGTTCAAGCGGGTGGTGCCGGTCGAGATAGTCGACGATGCCGCCGCCAGGGCCCATTTCGCTTCACGGGTGGCGAAGTTCTGGCCCGAGGATCGCCTGCGCGCCGAGCAGACCGTCTACACCCAGCTCGGTATCCTGCCCGCAGGGACCGACCTTCTCGCCCTGCTGTTCGACGTCCTGGAGGAGCAGGCGGGCGGCTACTACGATCCGGAGAGCGGCTCCCTCTTCCTCCTCGACGACATGCCCCGCTCCACCGCCCCGATCCTGATGGCTCACGAGCTGACCCACGCCCTCGACGATCAGCATTTCAAGATCGACACGCTGATCGACGGCGCCGGCGGCGGCAACGATCGGGAAACCGCGGTCGGAGCGGTGATCGAAGGGTCCGGAACGCTCGTGATGACGTCGTTCCTGATAGACGAAATGCGCTCGGGACGCCTCCCGGCGAGCGCCCTGATCGATCTGCAGGAGAGCGAGGCGGGCCAGGCCGAGAAGCTGAAAGCCGCACCCCAGTTCGTGCAGCGATCGCTGGTCGGCGCGTACCTGCTCGGTCAACTGTTCCTCCTGCAAGGGGATCCCACCGCACTGACGGCGGGCATCCGGCCGCAGGATCTCGATCGCGCCTTCACGAATCCGCCCTCTTCGACGGAGCAGATTCTCCACCCGGAGAAATACTGGGATCGGACGCAACGGGACGAGCCGCGCGAAGTCGACCTGCCTGATTTTTCCTCCAGCCTGGGGGTGGGGTGGTCACTGCAGACGAGCGGTGTGCTGGGCGAGCTGATTCTGGCGATCGTCGCCGGCGCAGGCCCTGTCGATCCGCTGAGCCCGGCGACCGACCACTACACGAACGAGGCGGCGACCGGATGGGGCGGCGACCGGTGGTATCTCTACACCGATGGCGATCACAGCGCAACCCTGCTGGTGACTCTCTGGGACAGCGTGAGGGATGCCGAGGAGTTCGAGGCGTCTCTCCCGTCATTACCCGGGCGCCGCGCCGAGCGGCGGGACGATGCCGTCGTTCTGATCGCCGGCCTCGAGGAAGAAAGGGCGCGCCGCTTGAGCGAGCAGGCCCTTACCGTCACCGCGCCGACAGACGCCGGCGGCGATTAAGCAGGCCGGCGGGCCCCGCCGCGCCGGGACAGACCATGCCGCCGGCGGGCGTGCCGCTCGCGCCGGGAGTCTTGATGCCACCCTGGGACGGCGGCCGGGCCGGCGGCTTCGGGCCGGGGACAGGCTTCTCCTTACGCAGCAGGTGCAGGATGGTCTTCATGATCCGCTCCTCCGTCGGCATCAATGGGAGGCCTTTGTCCCGGCCTCGGTCGACAGCTTCAGCTTGATGGTGTGCGGCGTTCCGGCGGCGTGCTCCACGTTGAGACGGGCAGTTCGATCGGGCTCGACCCGGGCGATGATCGTGCCGCCCGCGAACAGGTTCCCCCGCTCTCCGAGAATCTCGACCCGCACGGCGTGACGTCCGCTCGGAACAGAGAGCAGGTGCGCAACCATACCGGGGCCGTCACCCGGCGCCGCGAAAGGCTTCGACAGCACCGTCCGATCATTCAGGGCAACGATCAGGCGGCCGAAGGAAAGCTCGTGCCGCAGACGGAGATCGATGGTCCCGGCACCACCCGGCGCCGCGGGAGTCTTCCGCCGCCCGCGGCTCAGGAACTTCGCCAGGTGCTCCGGCGCCGGGTAACACATGGCGCAGACTCCCGGCTCCGGCGTCCCGGCATCCCTCGCCTCTCCCCCCGCCCGGCCCTTATCCATGTCGACCGGCGCCACCGGGTCGACCGGCGCCGCCGGCCCGATGGCCGCCAGCGTTGCCGGCGCCCCGTACGCCGGCATCCGCAGCATCAGCTCCAGGAACCAGGCCATGCCGGCGAAGATTCCGACCAGCGCGGCGACCAGTCCTGCCATGCGAATCGCACTTCCGTGATCGCGAGGCGAAATCGACCCATTGCCGGCCGCTGCTCCGGACACGAAATCGTGCCCGCCTTCGGACGCCGGCCGGCGCGCCGGATCCTTCCTGTCACGCTCGTACATCGTCTCCTCCGCGCAGCGAATATAGGGCGCCCTGAGGATCGATCAAGGCGGCAGTCCGCGCCCCTACCCGGTTACAGGAATGGGGCCGTTGAACACCGTGAAGCGGAACGTGGTCTCGCCAATACGGATCAAATCGTTGTGCTTCAGATCCTGGCTGGAGGTGCGCGCGCCGTTCACGAAGGTGCCGTTGCAGCTGGCGAGATCGGTCACGGTGAACTTGTCGGCGCGCACCACGCTGATGGAGGTGTGCTTGCGGGACACCTTCTCGTCGCTCAGCACGATGTCGCAATCGTAGCGACCGATGGTGTAGGTGCCGATGCCGGTGATGTTGTACGACACCCCTTTCTTCTCGCCCTCGATCACCGACAGGTGGATCACCTTGCTGCCGAATGGAGAGGGCTGCTTCAGGGTCTTCTGGATCGGGTTTTCCAGGGCCGTTTCCTGCACGGCATCCCTGGCTGCTCCGGCGCTCTGGGTCATTCCATCCTCCCTCTTCAACGATCACCGGTGGAGGCCCCGACAGAGGCCTCCGGTGAGATCCATTTCAGGTCCAGCAGGTCCCCCGCTTCGGGGAGGTGGTCGATCTGCAGGATTGCGACACCGTCCTCCGCCATCGTTCCTTCGATGGTCGACCCGGCTTGAGTCGAAACGCCGGCGCCGAGGAGCGTCACCTCGATCACGTGGCGACCCGCCGGAATCGAGAGCCGGCGGACCGTCCCCGCCGGACCGCCCTCCGTCGCCGGGTCGAACAGTTCGGTGAGGACCGTTTCTTCGTCGACCCGCAGCATGATGCGGCCCGCCGGCAGCGCGCCGGTCAGACGAATCTCCAGGCTGGCGGCGGGCTCCGGCGGGACGGGAGCTCCGATCGGCACGGCCGCCGGATCCGGCAGCGGGCGAGCGCCGCGTTCTGCCCGGGCGGGCCGATGCATGAGGCGATCGAAGGCGGTCTGCGCCAGCCTCTCCACGGCCTCCACCGGCTCGGAGAGGTCCCTTGCCCTCCGCTCGGGCATGCCGGACGGGCGCCCCTCGGCGGCGGTGGTGATGTCCGCCAGCGGGCCGCGGAGCGCTCCCCGGCTGAGCAGTCGCACGGCCCCGCTCAGAAGCACGAAGATGAGAACGAAGATCAGGGCCAGGCCGCCCAGGCGGCGCGAGCTGTGCAGATCCCACAGTGTCGACGTCGGCCGCGGCGCGCCGGAGCCTGCGGCGCCGTCCGCGACCCGCTCCCGCGGGGGAGCCGCTGCGGGCCGCGGCGCTTTTCGCTCCGCCTTGAGATCGAGCGCCAGGAGGGCCTGCATCATTTCTTCACCGCTTTGAAACCGTTTCGCTGGATCCTTGGCGAGCCCGCGATCCAGAATCGGGTCGAACACCGGCGACAACCCTTTCATGACTGTGCTGGGAGGGGGGGCCGGTTCGGAGGCGATGCGGAACATCAGCTCCGACAGGTTCTCGCCGTCGAACGGCAGTCTGCCGGTCAGCAACTGGTAGAGGATCACCCCGAGGGCGAACAGGTCGGCCCGGCCGTCGACCTTGACGCCGGCAAGCTGCTCGGGCGCCATGTAGGCAGGTGAGCCGATGAACTGGTCGGTGCGGGTCAGGTCGGAGCCGGGCAGGCGGGCGACGCCGAAGTCGGTGATCTTCACCTCGGCACGCTCGCCGATCAGGACATTGGCCGGCTTGACGTCCCGGTGGACGATCCCGTGCCCGTGCGCGTAATCGAGCGCCGCCGCGATCCGCAGTCCGATCTTGAAGACGGTCCGCGGCGGCAGGGGCGCCCGCGACTCGATGACTTTTCTCAAGTCCCAGCCCGGGACGTACTCCATCACGATGTAGGGGCAACCGACCGTCGGATCCTGGCCGATGTCGTGCACCGCGACGATGTTGGGATGGACCAGCGAGCCGGCGGCCTGGGCTTCGCGCAGAAAGCGCTCGCGGTACTGGCTCTCCTGCTCGACCCCCAGGTCGGGGCGCATGGTGATCACCTTGACCGCCACCTCGCGACCGATTACGGGATCGTCAGCCAGATAGATCGAGCCCATGCCACCCTGGCCGATCAATTCGCGGATGACGTAGCGGCCGAAACGGAAGCCGGGGCCGATCGCCGCCCCCCCCCGGCCGGCGGACGGCCGGGCGCCGGCGCGACTGGACGACCGTTTTCCCTTGCGACCCTTCTTGTTGAACATCGCCCGCTCTCCGCTCGGTGAGGCGGATTCGTTGGACGGATCCCCGGGAACAGACCCACCTGAATATAGAGATCGCCTCGCGGACGGGCAAGGCGGAAACCCCCCGATCACCGGCGATTTCCGCGCCGGAAATCGGGAATAGCGGGAGGACGGCTGGCGTTCCTGTGAGGGCTCGTTGTACGATATCGGGATCAAGGGAGGATTGGAATGGCAGTCAACAAGATGCCGGCGCAGCCGTTCGAAATCAAGCCGGAGATTATGCTCAGCCTCTACGAGAAGATGTTGCGCACCTACTACGTGGAGGAGCAGTGCCAGGTCCTGGTGCGCGCCGGCAAGTGCTCTTTCTATGCCTCCGCCCGGGGGCATGAAAAGGTCCAGATCGCGGTGTCGTTGCTCCTGGAGCCCGGGAAGGACTGGTTCTTCCCCTATTACCGCGAGAAGGCCCTGATGGTCGGTCTCGGGATGCCACTGGAGAGAATCTTCCAGTGCATGTTGTCGCGGGAAGGAGATCCGAATTCTCTGGGGCGGAACATGTCGGAGCACTTCTCTTCCAGCGAGCTGCGAGTCGTCTCGCCGACCGCCTGCACCGGCACGCAATTCCTCATCGCCGTCGGCATGGGGCACGCCATCAAGACCGCCGGCCGGGACGAGATCGTCTACGTGGCGGGGGGCGAGGGATCGACTTCGGAAGGCGAGTTCTTCGAGGCGCTCAACAAGGCGCAGCAGAGCCGCCTCCCCGTGCTGTTCGTGATCCAGAACAACGGCTACGCGATCAGCGTGCCGCAACAGCAGCAGACGGCCTCCGAGCTGGTCGAGGTGGCGCGCGGTTTCGGGATGACGTCGGTGCGCGTCGACGGCACCCGGTTCACCGACATGTACAAGACCCTGCGCCCGCTGGTCGCGGAGATGCGCAAGGGGAGCGGACCGTTGTTCGTCGAGGCGATGGTGGTGCGGATGGATTCGCACTCTTCCTCTGACGATCAGAAGAAGTATCGCGATCCCGCCAACATGGAAGAGGCGCGCCGCAAGGATCCGCTGGCGCACACCGAGATGAGGCTCAAGCAGGCCGGCCTGCTCACCGACGGGCAGATCAAGAAGAAGCGCGTCCGGATGAGAGCCGAGGTCGAGGCGGCGGCGCGCGCCGTCGATGCCCTACCGCCTCCCGATCCGGCCGGCGCCACCGCCGATATCTATTCCTCGAAACCGGCGGTCAGCGAAGAAACCGAAGTGCGCTACCTGTCGGACAAGCCGGTCACCATGGTCGAGGCGATTAACCACGGACTGCGCGAGGAGATGGAGCGCAACCCGAAGATTGTGATGTGGGGTGAGGATATCCAGGATCCGAAGGGCGGGGTCTTCGGGGTGACGCGCGGCCTCACCGAGGCGTTTCCGGGGAGGGTCGAGAACTCACCGCTGTCCGAGGCGACCATCGTCGGCATGGCGCAGGGCATGGCGATCGGCGGCTACCACCCGGTCATCGAGATTCAGTTCGCCGACTATTCCTTCCCCGCCTATATGCAGATGCGCAACGAGATTCCGACCCTGCGCTGGCGCAGCGGCGGCGCCTGGGCCTCTCCGCTGGTGGTGCGGATTGCAACCGGCGGCTATATCCGGGGCGGGCCGTTTCACTCGCAGACCCCCGAAACGCTCTACGCGCACACGCCCGGTTGGTACATCGCCTTCCCGAGCAATGCCGCCGACGCCAAGGGGCTGATCAAGACCGCCTGCCGCATGGAGGACCCGGTGATCTTTTTCGAGCACAAGGGACTCTACCGGCAGGTCTACAGCAAGACACAAGAACCGGATGCCGACTATCTCCTGCCGTTCGGATTGGCCCGCATCGTCCGGCCGGGGGACGACCTGACGGTCATCGCGTGGGGACGGACCGTCCACATGGTGCAGCAGGCGCTCGGGCAGTTGGCGGGGGACGGCGCCGAGCCGTCGGTCGAGGTGATCGACCTGCGCACCATCGTGCCGCTCGATATCGAGACCGTTCTCACCTCGGTACGGCGTACCGGCCGCGTCATGGTGGTCCATGAGGCGCCGCTGTTCGCCGGCATGGGGGCGGAGATCGCCGCGCAGATCGCCGACGGCGCCTTCGAATCGCTCGACGCTCCGGTGCGGCGCATCGGGGCGCGCGATTGCTTCGTCGCCTTTGCGCCTAATCTCGAAACCGCCATCCTGCCGAGCGTCGAGGAGATCGCCGGCGCGATCCGCGAGCTGCTGATGTTCTGAGGGTCGACACGGCCCTCCATCAGGTGGAGCCGGTCATGCCACGGCACCGGACGATTGACATCCCGACCCCTTCGCTGCTGGCGATGATCGGGGTCGCCGGGTCCGGCAAGTCGACCTTCTGCAGCCGCAACTTTCCTCCCACCCGGATCGTCAGCTCCGATCACTGCCGCGCCCTGCTGAGCGACGACCCCGCCGACCAGTCGGTGAGCGGCGCCGCGTTCGGGCTGGCGCACCGCATCGTGGAGGAGCGGCTCCGGCGCGGCCGGTTCACCGTGGTCGATGCCACCAACCTCGAGCGCAGCGCGCGCCGCTGCCTGCTGAACCTGGCGAGTCTTCATCATCTGCCGGCGGTGGCGCTGGTTCTCGACCTGCCGGCGGCCGACTGCCTGCGCCACGACCGGGGACGGCCCCTGCGGCAGGTCGGGGCCCGGGTCGTGCAGCGCCAATGGCAACAGCTCCGCGAGACGCTGCCGGGGCTGCGTCCGGAAGGGTTCACCGCCGTGCATCGCATCCGCAGTGCGACGGTCGCCCTGGCGTCGCGGGTCCATCTGGTGCCTCTGGCGTGCGACCATACGCATGAAACCGGGCCGTTCGACATCATCGGCGATGTGCACGGCTGCGCCCGCGAGCTGACGTCGCTCCTCGGGCGGCTCGGTTATCACCGCCCGTCCTCCCGGCAGCCCTTCCGCCACCCCGCCGGCCGCAGGGCCGTGTTCGTCGGCGACTTCGTCGATCGCGGCCCGCAGATCGTCGCAGCGACCCGCATCGCCATGGACATGGTCCACGCCGGCACAGCGCTCGCAGTTGCGGGGAATCACGATGCCGACCTCGCCGACTGTCTGGAGAGCGGGGAAGGGACCGGCAAGACCGGAACGCTGAAATCGATCCGGCAGATCCGCGCGCTGCCGGCGGACGCGCGCCGGCGCTTCGTCAAACGCTTTCGTGATTTCGTCGCGGCGCTTCCGGCCCATCTGGTGCTCGACGGCGGGCGCCTGGCGGTGGCCCACGCCGGCGTGAAGGAGCCGTTCCTGGGGCGCGAGTCGGACGAAATCCGGCGCTTCGCCCTGCACGGCGAGACGACGGGCGAACTCGATGCCTACGGGCTCCCGATCCGGGTGAAGTGGGCCGCCGCCTATTCCGGACGTGCCCTCGTGGTGTACGGACACACGGCCACACCCGGGCCGGAGTGGTTGAATAACACCGTGAACATCGATACGGGATGCGTCTACGGAGGACGGCTCACGGCGTTGCGCTATCCGGAGAAGGAGCTGGTCGAGGTACCGGCGGAACGGACGTACTATCGATCAGGCCGCACCCTGCCGCGCGGGGTCGGGATTCGCGCCGCCACCAGCGCCGTGCCCACCGTCTGAACGAAGCAACCGCTCAACCTCCTCGCGCAGCTCCCTCATCACCACCGGCCCGTTCCAGGTCGTGACCACCCGCCCGCCGGAGTCGTAGAGGATTGAGTGCGGGATCGGGCCGGGCAGGTCGAACGCCTCGAGCAGCGGCCGCTGATCGCCCCGATAGATGATGTTCTGATAGCCGGCCCCCTGCCGCGCCAGTGTCGCACGCACCCGCGCTTCGCTTTCGCTCTCGCTCCCGACGATCCATGCGTCGAGGGAAATGCCGATGAAATCCGGCCCCCGGCCTTCGTGTTCGCGCGCCGCGGACCCCAGCGCGGGCAGCTCATCGACGCACGGCATGCACCAGGTCGCCCAGAAATTGAGCAGTGTAGGACGCCCCAGGCGGATCTGCCTGGCGAGCTCGGCGTGGATCGCCTCGAGGCCGGCAAAACGGACCGGCGCCGCGGCCGCCTCCTCCCCTGGGCCGATCGCCGGGGGCGTCCCCGGATCGTCGGCAGCCGGGCTGCAGCCGGCGAGCAGCAACAGTGCCGGGAGGGCGAAGGTGAGTGCGCGGCGGGATCGTTTCATACCGATTGATTCTATCCCAGGAGTCTGCCCGGGAATTCCTCGGGTCGCGCCGGCTTGCTACAATGCCGGCCATGATCGATCGTCATCCATGGGGAGGGCTCGCCGATCCGGCCCGTCGACCACCGGCCGGGGTCATCATTCTCGGGCTCCCTTACGAGGGGGGCTCATGCTGGCGCCCCGGCGCCGCGGCGGCTCCGCAACGCCTTCGCGATATCTCGTCGAGCTCGCCGGCGATCTCCGAGACCGGCTCGGTGATCGACCCGAACGACCTGAGGCTGATCGACGCGGGCGACCTCGATCCGGAGGGGACCGCGGCGGACGATCGGGCCAGACGCCGCTACTTCGACCGGGTGGAGGAGGCGGTCCCCCGGATTCTCGGGACGGCGGCGGCGGACGGAGATGCCCCGTTTCTCCTGTCGATCGGCGGCGATCACTCGGTCAGCATCCCGCTGCTGTCGGCTTTCGGGGAGCGCTACCCGGATGGCTATGGCCTCATATCGCTCGATGCGCACCCCGATCTGTTCGACACCTACGATGGCTCCCCGTTGATCAACGCCTGTCCGCTCCGCCGGGCGCTCGACTCGGGACGCCTGACTCCGGAGCGCCTGCTGATCCTCGGTACCCGTTCCTACAACAGGCTCGAGCTCGACTTCATGAAGGAGAAAGGGATTCGTTTCGTCCCGGCCCGGCATATCGAGCGGCAAGGCGTCGGGTCGGTCCTGGCACAGGCGCGGCGGCAGTTCACGGACACCGACACCCTCTACCTGACGATCGACATCGATATCGCCGATCCCGGCTGCGCTCCCGGCACCGGCGCTCCGGTCGCCGGAGGGTTGTCGGGAAGGCAGGTTCTCGATCTCTCGCGCGGCCTGCTCGAATCGCTTCCGATCCGGGCGATGGACCTGGTCGAGGTGGCGCCGTCGCTCGATCCGACCGATGCCACGCTCTTTCTGGCGCTGCAGATCGTTTTCGAGAGCCTCGCCGTCCTGGCTGAGCGGCGCTCCGGGGTCAACTGAGAAACGCCGCAGATCCGCCGGCGCACTCCTGGCCCGCTATCCCACGCGGCTGGTCTGTATTCTGGCGGCGGATGACCGACGCGCGCTCTACTTCTTCTTGAACAGCGCGTCGAACGCGGCCCGCCCCTGGCTCACCCTGGGGCTCTGCGGGGCTGGTCCCGGCGTGACGATGCGGCGGCCGGTGGCATCGAGGACGGTTTCGGGCCGGAACAGGTCGCACTGGTTCGCATCGGTCTTCGACGACACGCTCGCCGGAATGTTCTGATGGCACTCGAACCGGGCGCCCGGGTCGAAGTAGATGCAGTTGCGGCAGCAGTGAGCGGGCGCCCTGCACGACGGGCAGAGATGCCCCGGCTCCACCGCCTCGGGCGCCGCTTCCTGATGGCCGCACTGGAAGCAGCGCCGCACGAGCCGCGCCTCGCGCGGTGCGCCCCGCGGCTCGCGCCGCTCCCTCGGCCCACGCTCCTGCTGGCGCCGTTTCTCTCTTTCCTCTTTGTACTCGTTGTCCTGGTAGCCCGGTTGACGGTACTTCATGGATCGGTCGGCCTCCTGCTCGGAATGCGGCTGGACGATGGCTCGGGAAGGAGCTATTTTAGCCCGTATCGAGGAATTCGTGTAAAATACCTGCTTTCAGCGACAGAGGAGGAATCATGGAACGGTCCATCACTCGGGTCCTGACCGTCGTCGCGGCCGCCTGCTGCGCCGCGGCCGTCTTCGCCGGTGGCGTCGCCGCCGGGGAGTCCGACAAGAAGGGCAGTGGAAAGTCGAGCTCCGCGGCTCTGTCGCCCGACAGCAAGGCCGCCACCATCGGCGACTGGTCAATCTCCCTTGCCGAGCTCGATCTCGCCGCCGCCGGTAAGCTCAGCAAGGTGCGGCAGCAGGAATACGACGTGCGGCAGCAGGTTCTCGACACGATCATGGAAGAGCAGCTCCTCGATCGGGAAGCCAAGGCCCGCGACGTGAGCCGCGCCGAGCTCCTGCAGACGGAGGTCACGGCGAAGGTGACCGAGCCGACGCAGGCGGAGATCGACGCCTATTATAATCGCGTCAAAGGGCGTCTGCGCGGTCAGACCAGGGAGCAGGCGGAGCCGCAGCTCAAGGCGACGCTGCGGTCGCAGAAAAGTGCCGGTCTCCAGAGAGAGTTCGTCTCTTCCCTGCGCAAGAAGTACGGCGCGCAGGTGATGATCGAGCCGCCGCGGGTCGCCGTCTCGGTCGACGACGACGCCAGCCGGGGACCGCAAGACGCGCCGGTCACGATCGTGGAGTTCTCCGACTTTCAGTGCCCCTACTGCGCCCGCGGCGAGAACTCGATCACGCAGGTTCTGGAGAAGTACGGCGACAAGGTCCGCGTGGTCTACCGGGATTACCCGCTCTCCTTCCACAAGAACGCCGAGATCTCCGCCATGGCTTCCGAATGCGCCGAGGAGCAGGGCAAGTTCTGGGAAATGCACGGCGCGATGTTCGCCAACCAGCAGAAGCTTGCGGCGCCCGATCTGATCGAAACCGCGGCCGGGATCGGCCTGAACAGGGAGGAGTTCAAGGCCTGTCTCGAATCGGGCAAGTACCGGGCCGAGGTCCAGAAGGACTTCCAGGAGGGCGCGAGCTACGGGGTGACCGGAACCCCCGCCTTCTTCATCAACGGCGTCATGCTGAGCGGCGCGCAACCACCGGAAGCGTTCTACAAGATCATCGATCGGGAGCTCGATCGCCTGGAGAACTGATCCGCTCAGAGACCTGCTTCGTATTCGTGCCAGGAGGCCTCGAGGGCTTCGAGGTCGGGGCCGAACAGTCCGGCGAATGCCTCAAGGCCTCCCCGTCCGTTGGCTTCCAGTTCCGCATACTCCATGAATGCCCGGCGATGCTGTTCCTTCTCTCCGTGCATCAGGAAGTGCACCAGGGTCCAGGAGGATCCGTAGGCGCGGGAGGAACGATGACCGGTCCATAACGGATCGGCCTCATCGGCCCCGAGCAGCATCCGCAGCGGCAACGGTCCCCGCTGTTCGAGACGGCGCCGATGTTCCCGCAGCTCGGTGCGCGGATCGAACTGGATGCGGAACCCTTCCACGTTCAGGAGGCTCGATCGGCCGATATCGCCCGATGCGATGCGCAGCCGGGTGTCGACGCGCGAGAAGCCGAAGTAGCTCGCCAGCCCCTCTTCGAACCAGCGCGAGGTGACCGTTCCCTCCGCATAGACCCGCTCGTAGTTCAGCATGTGGATCGCCTCGTGGATCAGGTACGGCACCGGCAGGTGACCGCCCATCGCCTCGCAGGGAAACGACAGGATGCGCGACGAAGGGATGTATTCACCCTCGGTCGACGCGTCGGATGAGCCGGCACCGGCCCACAGGCGGTGCAGCCGATTGTGATCTTTCTGCCGCGCCAGGGCATAGACGAGGATCTGCTCGCTAAGCGGCCTGAGCGGCACCCGTTCGCCCCAGAACCGCTGGTGCGCCCGGACGGTCGAATCGACCACTCGTCCGAGCATTTCGACCTCCGCCGGCGCCAGCACGTCGGTATGAATCAGCAGGCGGCCGATTTCCCTCCTCGTGAGGCGGATCCCCATCAGGCGCGCCGCCTCGTTGACGTAGGCGCGTCGCCGGCTCTCCAGAAGATGAGCATCGATGTCGCGCCGGATCTGACGATCCAGCGCGTCCCCTGCCAGCGCATTGATCTGGTGCAGGATTTCGTACGATGCTTCTGCGCCGCTGAGCGAGCGGATGGCGTAGTAGACCTCGCCGTTCTTGCGCAGCAGGAAGGTTTTTCCCTCCCCTTCCACCGGCCCGGTCACCTCGCCGATCGCCGCATCATGGAGGGCGCGGCGCACCGGAGGGGGAAGCTCGGCCGCCGCCACCCAGCCCGATCCTCCCTGGCCGGCCGCTGTGGCGGGGGAATCGATGGCCACCTTTTCGAACGGCTCCCCCCGCTCCAACCGGCTCAGCGCCCCCTCGATGGCGTCACGATCCGAAGATACGAAGGTGTCGAAGGAAAACAGGGCGCGGTGAATCCAGCCGAGCGATTCGGGCGGGAGACCCTGGAACACGACATCGACAGCGGCGAAGGAGCGCACCTTTTCTCCCGCCAGCATCGCCGGCGCGAACCGCCAGCGCCGGCTCGCCTCGATGGCCGAGCGGCGCATGCCGAGATCGGGCTGCGGCCCCCGGAGGATGCGCGCCCGACGCGGCGCCCCGGCGGCCGACACGTCGACCAGAAGCTCGACCCGGACGGGACTGAACAGTCGCGCGCGCCGCGCCTCCACCGGCACCACCGGCTCCTCCCGATGAACGACGCGGGCGAGGAGCATGGCGGTCGCCGGCTGCGTTTCGGGGCCCAGGTTGTCGGGTGGGGGGGACACGCTCGACGGTACCCCGGCGGCCCACTCCCCCTCATCCGGTGGCCAGGGGAAGGCAGCGTCCCCGGCGGACTCCCCGAGGTCCGGTCCACCCGCCAGCGCGAGCGCCCGGTCAAGCAACCGTCGTGATGCGATGTAGCCTCTGTGCACCTGCCAGACACCCTCACCTTCGCGGATCTCCAGCAGGGCATCGAAGGAGGCCGGCGTGTCGCACCGTCTCTCGAAGCGGACGCGGATGAACCGGGGCCAGCGGCGTACCACTTTGATCTTCTCGGGGGATCCGCACTCCTCCGTCGCCGGATCGGCCCAGGCGAGAAACTCGGCCAGCGCCTCCGCCCGTTGCTGCTTTCTCTCGTCGGCATAATGACGGGCAACCGGACCGGCGAGAACGACGAGAAGAAGCGGGACCATCCTGCTCATTGCGCGGTGCACCAGGGCCTCCCTTTCGACCCGGAATATCCAGGGTGAGCGGGCATTGTCGTGGTCAGGACATTATATTCCTCCCTCCGATGCGACCTCTGATGCGTGCGCGCCTGATCCTCCTGTTCACCTGCCTGCCACTGCTGGCGGCGGATCCCGATATTATTCCGGACGATGTTGCGACCGGCCTGCAGGGCGTGGTCAGCGTCAATGTCCGGGAGGTCGTCAAGCTGCCGACCTTCCGCAACGGCCGGTTCATCGCCGAGGAGGTCGAAGGCGCCGGCGCCGGATCGGGCGTTGTGATCTCGGAGGATGGGCTCATCCTGACGAATGCCCACGTCGTTGCCGGCAGCGAGACCGTGCTGGTCGGGTTCGCGTCCGGACGCACGGCGCCGGCCCGCCTGCTGGCGGTTGACGAAGCGTCCGACCTGGCGTTGATCGTCGTCTCCGTGCGGGGCCTGCGCGCTATCCCGTTCGCGGATCGGCCCCCGGCGCCGGGAGCGACCGCATTCGTGGTGGGCAACCGCGGCGGACGCGGGCATCAGATCGCCTGGGCCCGCATCGGCCCCCATCGGCGGGTGCGGGTCGGCGCGCGCCCTCTGGAGTTCTGGGGTGAGGTGGAGGCTCTCGTCGGACCGGGGAATTCGGGGGGCGCCGTGCTCAACCACGACGGCGAGTTGATCGGCATCCCGAGCCTGCTGTTGCGCTACACCGATCAGGGGCCCCCGGTGGCCACCCCGCGTTCGGCCGGTCTCTACATACCAGCCCACCATCTCCACCGTGCCGTCGACCGGATGCTGGAAGGCCCCCGGGCTATCTGGCCCTGGCTGGGGCTGCTGCTCGACGATCCCCTTCTGGCGACGGCCGCGGGGCGCCGCTGGGATGCCGGACAGGCGCCGCTGGTGCGCCGGGTCCTTCCCGGCAGTCCGGCGGCGGAAGCGGGCTTTCGTCGTGGCGATCGCATCCTTGCAATCGGCCAACGGCCGGT
>CBDUYA010000020.1:0-16902 GCA_965371335.1 uncultured bacterium
GGCGGGCGGCCTTACGGGCTCGTTGCGGCGTGGGTGGCCGGCGGGCCCGGGTACCACCCCCCCCCCCGGTTTGGGCATCGGCAGCCTTCAATTGGTGATAGCGTTTCTCCCCTGGTGACGGTACAATCATGCTGTTCTGCCGCTCTGAATTCGACCCTATTCCGGAGGTCCACCATGCGCCGTTTGCCGCTTCTCGCGCTTCCCCTTGCACTTTGCCTCCTGCTCCTCACCCCCGGGTGCAGCGATGACGCATCCAACGAGCAGAACAGCAGCGGCCTGTCGAGCCTGGGGCTCTCCCTGGAGGAGATCGGTGACACGCTGATCATCCTGGACGTCGATCCGACTGAGATCGTCATCGATACCACCGACCCCCTGACGCCGACCGATCCGGGCACCGGCAAGTTCATCGGCACGACCAACATCCGGGCCACGGTGGGGGACACGGAAGGAAACGCCATGGTCGGTGTGGAAGTCCTGTTCACCTCCGATGCCGGCACCCTCGCTTCGGGTGGGTCCCCTGTTCTGACCGACGACCTGGGGATTGCCACCGACGTCCTGACGGCGATGGAGGGTGATCCACAGACCATCATCATCAAGGCGACGGTCGGCGAGGCGAGCCTGACGGTCGATGTGACGCTGACCGTCATCGTGGAGAATCAGCCGCCGGTCGCCGACGCCGGAATGGACCAGACGATCGAGTGTGCCTCACCGGAGGGAACGCCGGTTATTCTGGACGGCTCGGGATCGACCGATCCCGACTCGACGCCAGGGACAAATGACGACATCGTCCTGTTCGAGTGGCTGGTCGACGGTATGGTCAGAGCCGAGGGCGAGACGGTGCGCGGGGCCTTGAAGCCCGGCACGACGACGGTGACGCTGCGGGTGACCGACAGCCAGGGGGCGACCGACGAGGACGAAGTTGTTATTGACATCGTCGACACCACCCCGCCCCGCCTGGCGATCATTCCAGACCCTGACGTGCTCTGGCCGCCCAATCACAAGATGCGTGACGTCCACATCGGATTCAGGGTCGTGGATGCCTGCAGCGTCCCCGAGGCGATGCAGATTGCACTGCTCGACGTGCGCAGCAGCGAGCCGGACAACGGTCTCGGCGACGGGAACACGGAGAATGATATCCAGGGAGCCGACATCGGCAGGCCGGACGACCACATCCGGTTGCGGGCCGAGCGCTCCGGGCCGGGTGTCGGACGGACCTACACCCTTGTTTACAGCGCCACCGATGCGGCCGGTATGACGGTCCGGGCCCGCGGTATCGTGACGGTGCCGCACGACCAGGGGGACTAGGCCGGCCCGGCCGGCAAGGACCTCTTCCGGGCGATAGGGGCGCCGCGCCACGCCGACCGCCTGGGCCGCCGTCGTCCGGGTTCGATTGGTGATGCCGCGCACATAGTTCGACCACAGCGTCGCGATCGCCAGATGCGTCCTCAGCCCCTCCCTCCGTTTGCTGACGCACCAGGTCCGGCGACGCAGCCGCGAGAGAAAATGACGCAACCGTGCGTTGGTGTGGTTGATGGGAAACAGCGGGTTGGCGCGGTCCCGCCTGGGTCGATTGCGAAGGTCGCCGGCCATGCTTGCGCTCATGCTCGGCACGCCGGCGTCTTTGGGTGGCTGTCATTCTGCCGGCGGGCGACCTGCAGCACCAGGGCGGCCTGGCGCAGGCCGACGCAGGAGACCATGAGACGCAGACAGGCGGCATTCAGGTGGGGCTTCTTCTCGAAAGAGCGGGAGGAATAGAAAGAATCGTGCCGTCGGTTCAGGGGCGGAAAAGGGGCCGGGCAGGCGGTTTTGAGGGCCCGGGCGACGGGGCCCCCCCCGGCCCGTGGTCGAAGTCGACCATGGCCCGACAGAGAGGCGACGTCCCCGGACATCCACCAACACCGTCGTCGGGCATTTTCCGGTATACTGCGGGCCTTCTGACGGCAAGAAACCGGACGATCAAGAAGTTGACAAACCGCCTCCCGGGGCGAGTCGTTCCGGGCAGGGAGAGCGGCCGTCGCCGGCCATGTGATGCTGAATTCAGAACCACTTTCAAGGAGGGTCGAACGATGAAGAAACTGCTCATTCTGTCAATCGCGGTAGCGATGGCGCTCTCCGCCCCCGCGGCATTCGCCGAGGATGACAAGAAGGCGGCCGAGAATGCCGAGAAGCGGGCGGAGATTGATAAGATTGCCAAGGAAACTCTGGACGAGATCCTCGAGAAGGCCAAAAACGCGCCGGGCCTGTACGAGAGCGCCTACGGCTGGGCCGTCTTCGACAACATGCGCATTACCTTCATCTTCACCGGTGGCGGCGGCTCCGGCGTGGCGGTCAACAAGGCGACCGGCGCCAGGACCTACATGAAGATGGGGACCGGCGGCCTGTCGTTCGGGATCGGCGCCCAGAAGTACCAGGTGATCATGTTCTTCCAGAGCGAAGAGGTCTTCACCGGCTTCATCGAGAAGGGCTGGAAGGCCGAGAGCGGCGCCACCGCCGCCGCCGGGACCGCCGGCGTCGGCGCCGGAACCACATTCGTCAATGGCATCGCCGTCTACCAGATCACCGAGGCGGGACTGATGGCCTCCGCCGACATATCGGGGACCAAGTACTCGGTCGACAAGAAGCTCAACGAGAAGTAGGCGGTAGAGACCGAGCAGAAACCAGGGCTTACCCCGGTCGGTTCATCTGAAGAGGTTGTCGCATGGCTGGCTGTCTCTCCCGGCCGGGAGGGGGCTTCTGCGTCATCTTAACGTGTCTACTGGCGATCGGTCTCACCATTGGATTGGTGCGCGCCGACGAGCCGCCGCCCGCCGCGGAAGCCGGCAAGAAGGCGGAGTGGCAGCCCGAGGCGCCGATGCCGGAGAAGTTCGACTGGATCCAGCTGAAATCGGACGAGTGGCTGAAGGGCGAGATCATCGTCATGTACGACGGCGATCTGGAGTTCGACAGCGACGAGCTCGATCTTCTGACTATCGACTGGGCGAAAGTCAAGCAGGTCCGATCGGCGCAGGTCATGGAGATCGGTTTCCTCCACAACATCAGCGCCATCGGCAAGCTCTGGGTCGAGGGCGATACCGTCCGGGTCATCGGCGACGAGGTGCGCGAGTTCAGGCGCTCGCAGATTCTGACCATCACCAGCGACGCGCCGACCGAATGGAGCCGGTGGTCGGGCAAGGTCAGCCTCGGCTTGACGGTCAGGCAGGGAAACGTCGACCAGGTCGATGCCAATGTCAGAGCCAACTTCAAGCGCCGCACTATCGAGAACCGCATCGTCATCGACTATCTCTCCAACTTCAGCGATGTCGAAGACGTCGAGACGATCAACAACCAGCGCGCCAATGTGAAGTGGGACAAGTTCCTGACCGATCGATTCTTCATCAACCCGGCGATCTTCGAGTGGTACCGCGATCGGTTTCAGAACATCAGCTCGCGGACGACCTTCGGCGTCGGTGCCGGTTATCAATTGATCGACACCGCCAGGACGGAGTGGCAGGTGTCGGGCGGGCCCGGATTCCAGCAGACGAGCTTCGTCTCCGTCATTGCCGGAGAGGACGACAGCAGCAGCACCGGTGCGCTGACCATCGACACCATCTTCGAGCAGGACTGGACCAAGGCGATCGAGTTCGTATTTCAGTACCGTGCCCAGTTCACCAACGAAGCGTCGGGCCAGTACAATCATCACATGGTGATGGCCTTCGAGACGGAGTGGACCAGCATCCTCGACTTCGACTTCACCATGGTCTGGGACCGAACCGAGAAGCCCCGGGAAGATGATCAGGGCATCACCCCCGAGCAGGACGACTTCCGGATGGTGGTCGCCCTCGGGATCGAGTTCTAGCGGCGCTCCGGCGTCGACAGGAAAACCTGCATGATCTCGACAACCCGCGCGCTCTGTATCGCCGGCCTGCTCTTCGCCGCCGGCCCGGCCCTGCTGTTCGCCCAGCAGGGAGCCGCGCCGTCAGGGGCTGAGGTTGCCGCCGTCGAGGGCCAGGAATCCCCACTCGCCTCCGAGGCGCGGGCGCTTCTCGACCAGATTGCCGCCGACCGGGCCGAGCTGGACGACTTGCGCCGGCAGCGCGACGCGGCGCAGGGCGAGGAGCAGGTGCTGCTCGCCCGGCGCGTCATGGGCATGGGGCTCGAGGCGCTCGCCCGGCTCGACGTCCTCATCGTCAACATCCTCGAGCTGGAGAAGCAGGGGCACGACGCGGCGAAGTTCCGCCAGGGGGCCGAGGATCAGGTGACGATGCTCGCTCCGGTCTTCCGCCAGCGCATCGCCACGCTGCAGGGCGCGATCGTCGAGGCCGGCAACCTGCGGTCGACGACCAGCGGCGACATGTTGATCGAGCTGGAGGCAAGGCTGGCCGATCAAAACAAGCAGCTCAACACGATCCTCGACGCGGCTCTGAACAACGCCGCTCACATGGAGGCGCTCGGCCTCGATGCGCGGCAGGAGGAGGCCTACCTCGGCGACGTCCTCGCGGATCGCGCCGAGACCGAGGCGGCCAGGCTGGAGCTGTCGCTCGAGGAGATCGCGGGTTTGCGGACACGTCTGGCGGACAGCCCCGACAACGCCGACCTCAAGGTGGAGCTGGAGGCGTCGGAGGCGAAACGGGATCGCAGCGCGGCCGCTCTCGATTCGACCGCCCGGATGATGAACCGGGTCGGCCTCGATACGGTCGACTATCAAACCGCACTGATCAAGGCGACGGGGCAGGTCACAACCGACATCCTTGATACCAGGGTGGCGTTCCGCCTGTTCCGGGAGTGGCTGTCACGACTGCGAACATGGGCGATCGAGAACGGCCCGGGCCTGCTCTTCAAGACGCTCCTGTTCATCCTGATCCTGTTCGTGTTCCGTCTCCTCTCCCGGCTGGCTCGCGAAGTGGTGCGCAAGGCGGTTTCGACCTCGCGTCTGAAATTCTCCCAGTTGTTGCAGGACATGTTCATCTCCTCGGCCGCGAACGTGGTGCTGGTCCTCGGCCTTCTGGTGGCGCTGTCGCAGCTCGGCTTCGCCCTCGGACCGCTCCTCGCCGGTCTCGGCATCGCCGGATTCATCCTCGGCTTCGCGCTGCAGGAGGTTCTCGGCAACTTCGCCGCGGGGATGATGATCCTGGTCTACCGGCCGTACGACGTCGGCGACATGATCGAGGCGGCGGGGGTGTTCGGCAAGGTCGATAAGATGAGCATGGTCTCGACCTCGATCATGACGATCGACAATCAGACGCTGGTGGTGCCGAACGGCAAGATCTGGGGGGACGTGATCAAGAACATCACGGCCCAGAAGGTCCGCCGGGTCGACATGGTGTTCGGCGTCTCTTACGGCGACGACATCCCGAAGACGGAGAAGGTGCTGGCGGACATTCTCAAAGAGCACCCGAAGGTCCTCGACGATCCGGAGCCGATGATCAGGCTGCACAAGCTGAACGATTCATCGGTCGACTTCGTCGTCCGCCCCTGGGTTCGGACCGACGACTACTGGGACGTCTACTGGGACGTCACCCGCGAGGTGAAAATGCGCTTCGACCGGGAAGGGATCAGTATCCCCTTTCCGCAGCGCGACGTCCACTTTTACGAAGAACGCAAGCTCCCGCCGGTCGCATCATGAGATCGCCCGGATCCCGCTACGGAGTCTCGCGCTGGACGCTGCTCGCCGCGTTCCTTCTCTGCGGCTGCGGCTCACCCGATGTCGAGACCGGCTCCGGCCCGGGCGGCGAGGCGGCGTCTGGTGAGTCGGCGGGCGGCGAGACAGCGTCCGGCGAGGCGGCGACCGGTGGAACCGGGGCGGAACCGGTGGCCGCCGGAGATGCCGCCGGGGCGATGCCGACCCCGAGCGGCGCGATCGACGAGGCCCCCTCCGACGAGGTTGAAGCAGAGCCGTCCATCGACGAGCCGGCCCAGCTCGTCGAGATCGACAACCCCTGGCTGCGCCTGCGCCACGTCTCCAACTGGACCGGCGATCTCGACGGCATGATGGAGCGGGGGGTCGTCCGGCTGCTGGTCATTCCGAGCCGCACCTGGTTCTTTCTCGACGGCGCCCGGCAGCGCGGTCTCGCGGTGGAGACCGCCCGGGCCCTCGAGGGGTTTCTCAACAAGCGGTTCAAGAGGAAGCGCCGGAAGGTCCACGTGCTGCTCATCCCGGTACGTCGTGACGAGCTGCTGCCGGCGCTCATCCAGGGACTCGGCGATGTCGCCGGAGGGAACCTCACCATTACCCCGGCCCGCCGCCGGCAGGTCGACTTCACCACCCCGAGGATCAAGGACGTCCGCGAGCTGGTGGTTACCAGCCCATCGGTGCCGCCGGTCCTCACGCCCGAGGACCTTTCCGGACGGGAGATCTGGGTGCGCGCCTCGAGCAGCTACTACGAGAGCCTGCACCGCCTGAACGTGCGGCTCATCGCCGGGCGCGGCCAGCCGGCCAGGGTGCGCGAGGCCGACGAAAATCTCGAAGACGAGGACCTGCTCGATATGGTCAACGCGGGGCTGCTCCCCGCCACGGTCGTCGACAGCCATAAGTTCGACTGGGTGTGGGGTGAAGTGTTCGACAACCTGGTCATGCACCGGGGAGCGGCGATTAGCGAAGGGGGCGCGATCGGCACCGCCGTGCGCCAGAACTCACCGCAACTGCTGGAAGCGCTCAACGACTTCCTCGAGGGCTACGGCGCCGGCACGCGCTTCGGCGACACGGTGATCAAGAAGTACTTTTCGAAGCGCCAGGTGTTGCGCAACCTGAGCGCCAGCAGGGAGATGAAGAAGTTCGACGCCCTCGATGAGCTGTTCCAAAAGTACGCCACGCAGTACGACTTCGACTACCTGATGCTGATGGCCCAGGGTTACCAGGAGTCGCGGCTCGACCAGTCGGCGCGCAGCCACGTCGGCGCGATCGGCATCATGCAGGTGATGCCGGCGACAGCGGAGTCTTATCCGCTGTTTATCGAAAACGTCGATGAGACCGAGCCGAACATCTTCGCCGGCATCAAGTACATGCGCTACATCGTTGACACCCACATCGACGACCCCGGCATCGATCCGGTCAACCGCCTGCTGTTCGCCTTCGCCTCGTACAACGCCGGTCCGAACCGCATCGCGCGGATCCGCCGCAAGGCGGCGAAGAACGACATCGATCCGAACGTCTGGTTCGGCGAGGTGGAGATGCTGGTGGCGGCCGAGGTGGGGCAGGAGCCGGTCCAGTACGTCCGCAATATTTACAAGTATTACCTGGCCTACACGGAGATTCGCGAACAGATGGCGGTGCGCGAGCAGGCCAGGGAGCAGTAGCTAGTCGTCGACGGTCTCTTCGCTCTCCCCGCCGGACTCTTCCTCCCCGGTATCCTCTTCGCCTATCCCGTCGTCCGTCCCGGCATCCCCTTCGGCCATCTCACCGGTCTCCGCCGCCGCGGGGTCAGGCCCCCCTTCGGTCGCGGCGATCGCCTCGTCGACTTTGACATAGAGCGCCTCGGCGCTCTCGTTCAGCGTGCCCGCCTCGTCCTTCAGCTCCGCCAGAGCCTCGGGGCTGAGATCGCGTCCCAGGAACATGGCGTGGTCGCGCAGCGACGCGATGAAGGGTTGGTACAGCTCGGAGGCGCCCTGCAGCGCCGTATCGAAGCGATCGAACGTCGCCTTCACCTTATCGAGGCTCTTGCGGCCGCGCTCCTTCATCGACTCGGAGGTGTACGATTCGAGCTCCTTCTCCCAAGACTTGTAGAAGCTCGCCAGGTCCTTGCGCAGCGACTCGACGCTCTTGCGTGCACTTCCGGCTGCCTTGTCGGACTTGTCGATCGATTTCGACAGATTCTTGTAGACCGACTCCGGATCCTTGCCGCCCTCGGCGAAGAGCGCGTTGTACAGCGTCATCGTCTCCTTGACCTGGCCGACCGCGTGCCGCAGAGCCTCGCGCGAGTCCTCGACCTTCTTCTGCAGCTTCTTCGTTTCTTTGTCCCCGCCGCTCTGTGCCAGGGAGGGCCCCGTGCCGAACACCAGCAGGGCTGCGGCGAACAGCGACGTTCCCGCAATCAATCTCGATCGTCTCTTCATGATGGTTCCTCTCTAGTTGACGTCGCCGAAGGCGAACGTCACGTAAGCCAGAAAGCCGGATTGGGTATAGTCTATATTCAATGGATTATCTCCCGTATCCTTGTACTCGATGTTGGTGCGGGATGTGCCGCCGCCGATGCCGACATGTTCCGACAGGTACCACTCGAACACGAACATGATGTCGGAGACCTCACCTTCGAAATCGCCGGCCTCGAGATCGAGGAAATTGATCGTCGACTTGAACAGGACATTCGGCGTAAGGGCATAATTCACAAACATTCCAAAGGTTGGAACCGGGGCGAAGATGGTCTCCTCGGCGCGGACCCGGGTGACCATCACCCCCCCCATGCCGTCATCAACGGTCGCGTCTCCTTCGAGCGCCACCTCGAAATCATAGGTGCTGAGACCGACGCTGAAGCCGGCCTCGCCCCGATCGGTGCGCAGGAACGAGTAACGCCAGTCGGCCCGGATCCACTGGACATCGAAAGCCGTCTGGATATTGACGCCGGCCTCGAAGGTATTGCCATCGAACTCGATCGTGCCGCTGAGGTTTGCCTGCCCGTCTCTATTCAGAGACCAGAATCCGAACCCCAGGGCGTGACGCGAATTGAAGCGATAGATGCCGTCGGAACGGAACAGCGACTTGTTGTCATCCAGGCCGAGCTGATCTTCCAGCCGGATCACGGTGCCGATCAAACTCCCGGAACCAACCGCGGCGGTCGTCTTGAAATCGATCAGATAGCCGCCGAGGTTAATGACGAACTTGTCGGCGATGACCCGGCTCTCGGAGCCCGGCTCGGATGCCGCCAGGGCCGGACCGTGACCGGCAATGGCCAGGACCGCCAGCAGCGCCAGGGCCGTCCCGGTCGGTCGACGAAGGGGTTGTTCTACCAGGCTGTTCCAAACGCTAGATTTCATCGTGGCCTCCCACTAGAGAACAGACCTTATCCTGAAGCACCTGGCATGATTGATCTTCACCTGATATCGCCGGGGCAGTCTCGCATCATATCAAATCGGGCGGCCTGAGGGCGCCGTGGCGCGAACTGGCAAGGCAGACCGGCCCGAATGGGGGTACAATCCGTGCCATCCAGGCAGTGAACGAAGGCTCGCATTAGATGTGCCGCGCCATCGTGTGCGGACATCCAAGCGGACATCCAAAAGGGGGACCCCGATGAAAGCACGTATTCTCATGACTCTGGCCGTGATCCTGGTGATGGCGGGTGGGGCGGCTTCCGCCGCCGACATCAGCCTCACCTCGGTCTTCTATCCCGAGGGCAAGACGATCATGGTGCCGATCGCCGGCACGCCCCGCGCCCCGGCGGCCGGGATATCGGCCGAGGTGCGGCACCAGTCCGGCCAGTCGGCGATCACGATGCCATACAAGAACCTGCCGCCGGCCGTCCTGTTCGGCGGCGATTACGTCTCCTACGTGGTCTGGGTCGTGGCGCCGGACGGCAGCGTCCAGAACCTGGGCGGGATCGCCAATCTCAACGATAAGGGCACCGGCGTCTTCTCGAGCCCGAAGCGGGCGTTCGCCATCATGATCACCGCCGAGCCGATCCTCACGGTCCGCAATCCGTCCGATCTCGTCATCTTCACCTCCGGCACACCCGCCGACAAGAAAGTTCAGCCGTCCGCCTTCACCTTCGACGGCCTGCAGCCGCGCGAAGGTCTGGTCACCCGCGAGCGGGATTCGATCGCCGGACAGAAGTATGAGAAAGGGGAGGTCCCGATCGCCCTGCTCCAGGCCGGCAAGGCGATCGAGCTGATGGATCGCTTCGAAGCGAAGAAATACGACGCTGATAACTACGCCCAGGCGATGACCGCCTTCCGCGAGGCGCAGGAGAAGGAGAAAGGGAAGAAGATGGAGGATGCCTCGATGCGGGCCATCGAGCTGGCCGGGCAGGCGCTCGTCCAGACCTTCGGGCATCGCCTGGCCCGGGAAGAAGCGGCGAAGGAGGCGCGCGCCCGGGCGGAGAAGCAGGCGCTGACCACGCAGTCGGCCGGCTTGCAGCGCCAGGTCCAGAGCGCCTCGGCCGAGCTGCAGGCAATGGGGACGAAGCTCGCGAAGACGGAGCAGGAGCTGACCCGGACCCGCAATGAGCTGGGGAAGCTGCAGGCGGATCGGATGCGCCTGACCAGGCAATACACCGCCCTGTCGCACCAGCTCTCGGGGGCGCTCGGCAAGATGGCGTTCGCTTCGAAGACCGACAAGGGCTACCTGGTCTCCCTGTCGGGCGGCGCCTTTCCGTCGGGCAAGTCGACGCTGACGACCGACGCCAAGTACGTCCTGGCGAAGCTGTCCGGAATGCTTCTCGTCTTCCCCGATATGAAGCTCGACATCGGCGGCCATACCGACTCGACCGGCAAGGCCGACTTCAACCTCAAGCTGTCGCAGCAGCGGGCGGCGGCGGTCAGGACCTTCCTGACCGAGATGGGCGTCGAGCCGGCGAGAATCATGGCGCGCGGCTATGGGCCGAATCAGCCGGTCGCCCCGAACGATACGACCGAGGGCCGCTCCAAGAACCGCCGGGTCGACATCCTCATGACCGAGACGCGCTGAGGCGCATCGCGCATCTTTACCCGGTCGTGCCGGTGCCGCGATCACAGCGCCGGCACGGCCGGTTTCTCATTTAGGGAGTGACATCGTGAAGGCATTCAAGAGTATCGGTCTGTTCGCACCGGCCGTGATGATGTTCTGCGGGGTCGTTACCGAAGTCCCCGCAGCCGGGGGGAACCCGGCGCAGGTTCTGTTCACCAACGTCAATGTGTTCGACGGGACGAGCGAAACTCTCGCGCCGGGCATGAACGTCCTGGTTGAGGGCAATCTGATCAAATCGATCTCCGCCACGCCGATCAAGGCCGGCCGCGATGCAACCGTCATCGACGGCGACGGACGGACGCTGATGCCGGGGCTGATCGACTGTCATGTCCATCTCAACCTGAACGGTGATAATGGGATTGCGGACATGGAGGCGAACTTGACGTGGGAGGACCTCGCCATCCGTTCGACGGCGCAGGCGAAGCTCTATCTGATGGATGGCTTCACCACGGTGCGCGATATGGGTGGTCTCAATGGGGGCCTGCGGCGCCAGATCGATGCCGGTGTGGTCGTCGGGCCGCGCGTTTACAACTCAGGTGCGTTCATCGGGCCGTCCGGCGGACACAGCGATTTCCGCAACTACACGATGCCGCAGGATCGGGGCGTGAGCCAGACCGAGCGCCTGAACATCGCGGTCAACACGGACGGCCCTGATGAGGTCACCCGCGTGGCACGCCAGAACTTCATGCAGGGGGCGACCCAGCTCAAGATCATGCAGACCGGCGGCGTCGCTTCGCTCTTCGATCCCTGGCAGCTGAACGGCCTGAACGAAGACGAGATCCGGGCCGCGGTGAAGGTGGCAGACAACTACGGCAGCTATGTTGGCGCGCACTCCTACTCCAAGGAATCGATCCTCCGCGCTCTCAGCCTGGGTGTTAAGACCATTGAGCATGGATTCATGTTCGACGGCGATATCGCCAGGGTGATGAATGAGAAGGGGGCTTACCTGGTCACCCAGATGACCAGCCAGGCGCCGGGCCTGGCCGATATCGGCGCCCTGCAGGATCCGCGGACAGCCTACAAGCTGAAGACGGCCCAGGCCGCATTCAAGGACTACGTCGCCAATGTAAAGAAGCACAGGCCGAAGTTCGGCTTCCAGACCGATTGCGTCGGCGGGCCAGAGACCTGCGAGAAACAGCTCGCGTACGAAAAGTGGCTGCACGCTGAATTCTTCGGGAATCACCACATGCTGGTGGCGGCGACCTCGACGGCGGGCGAAATCATGGCGCTGAGCGGCGCTGTCATCAATCCATATGTCGCGGGTAAGCTCGGCGTTCTCGAAGAGGGTGCTTACGCCGATCTCCTTCTGATCGACGGCAACCCGCTCAAGGATATCACCGTCATAGGCGCCATCGATAAATGGCACGATGCCCCCGACCGCGACGGCGTGGAAACCATCCGCATCATCATGAAAGACGGGACGATCTACAAGAACACGCTCTGATCCCAACGGGGACCGAGCTGGTGCCGCGTCGCGCGCGTCTCAGAATTGGGTTGTCAGGAGGAGGCGGTAGCTGGAGGCTCCGTCGCCGAAGCGAACACTGAGGCCGGTTCGTGGGAACGGGATCTTCCAGAACGTGTGGTGGCGTTCCTTCGCGCCCCAGATCACGCCGACCTCGTAGCGGTGGTTGATCACCAGCGGATCTCCCTCCGGTGGAGCGATCAAGAGAGAGTCTAAGTAGAGCTCGCTCCGCACGAACGGGCCGATCTCCGTCTTCCTGCCGTGGAGGGTCCAGCCGATCGTGTGCAGCCACTCGATCTGTGTGTCGAAACGGGCGAAGTCGTCCCGCGGCGAGAGGTCGCTCTCCCGGTTGCCGGCCCACAGCAGCGTGTTCCAGAGCAGGAACCGGGTGCGGCGCGCTGGGAACTCCGCCCGGCTCTCGACCCCCGTGCCGAAGATCCAGGTCGTGGTGTCGGCCTCGAACTCCCACGCCGGCCCCGCCCGCACGAACGGTTCGAGCCACCAGTTGGAAAGAATCGTCACGTGGAACTGGACCCCCAGCAGCAGGCTGAAGGTTCCGAGCGAGGAGGGAAGATTGAAGTCGTTGTCGTCGCTTAGCTTGAAGTCGTAGAACCCGAAGGTCGGTGTCACGGTGAGACGCAGGCCCCAGGGATTTCCTTCCACAGGGCGCAGCGTGAAGCCCATGGGGGCACGGAGGATGTAAATCTGGCGGCCGTCGACCACATAGATCCCCGATCCGAGAAAGGCGGCATGGGCGAAGTTTCTCGGATCGGCCTCGGTGGTGTACCTGACGGAGGGGGTCTGCGCCCGGGCTTCGACCACGGCGGCGACCAGCAGCAGAACGGCGAGGATGAACCGGGCCATCGGGCAGATGCCCTCCGGTCAGGGGCCGGCGTCGACTGAAGTCAAGATCAGGACGTGGTGTCCTTCTTTCTCACGGTAGGTGAGGGCGAGCCGTTCGCCGGCCAGCTCGTACCGCGCCACGTTGGCGAGCGCGCGGAGGAAGCGGCTCTCGGCATTCATGATCTCCTCGGGGCAGGCCATGCGGGTGGCGCCGGCCTCGCCGATCGTGATCTCGCCCGGACGATCTCCTTCCGTCACCGCAGCGAAGTACTGGTTGCAGCCGGCGCTGCCGCTGATCTTCTCCTCCCCGAACTTGAGGGTGATGACGGCCTGAGCGGGCACCGCCTCGGCGCGATCGAAATGGGTCAGGCGCCACTCCCGGCCGATCAGGTGGGACGGGATGGGGGCGGGGGCGGGCGGCTGTGCCACCTCCGGCACCGTTGCGGCGCCGGTCTTCGGCGCATCTTCCGCTGCCGGGCCGCAGGCCAGGACGGTGGCCACGAGTGCCACTGCTGTGATTCGGGTCATCATGCCGAAGTTCCTCCCATCGGGCATCACCGCTGCCGAGCGTGTATCCTATCCTTTCTAAGGAAGAAGACCGGCGTCGATCAGGGCGATCATGGTGCGCTGCACGAACGGTGCGGCCGCCTTCTTGAGCGCGCGGCGCCTGTAGGTATCGCTGCGCGCCGCCCACACCATCTTCCAGTCGTGGGCATCCCACAGCGCCACCTCGACGCCGTAGTGCTCCGCCTCCTCCTCCGGGACCGGCAGGGTCTGCTCGACCAGGTCGCGGATGCGGATCGCCGAGCCGGGCTGGCGCCCCCATGCCTCCGCCCACTCCTCTTCAGTCTGCCTGTCGAGCCGCACCAGGCGGATGGTGATGGCCGCTTCGATCCCCTTCTCCTGGAGGGCGAGGATCAGCGCTTTGCGATCCTCCACCCCGTCGAGGTGGGGAACGATGCTGTGGCTGGTGATGCCGTCGATGTTCCGGCCGCGCAGGTGGGTCAGGAACTTGTTCTCGAACTGCTTGCGCTCTTCGGTCAGGCCGGCGATGCCGACGACGATGATCTTTGCGAGCCGGCGCTGCTCGTAGTCGGAATCAAACCAGGTCTGGACCAGCTTGTGGCCGTCCGCGGCGCTGGTCAGCGGCAAAGCGAGGGCAAACGCCGCCATCGCCAGAAGAACCTTGTGGAATCGCATCGGTCACTCCTCTCCTGAGTCCTCTAATCTTAATCCTTCAGACCGACGATTTCCTCGATGATCTTCGCATCGTCCGGCAGCAGCTTCGAGTGCGGCAGGCGGGGGACCAGCTCGGCCCAGTAGGCGCCGCGAGCCGGGTCGGCGAAGACCTTCCGGAACAGCGGACGCGCGGCCTCCAGCTTCCCGGCGCCGACCATGGTGACGGCGTGCCAGAAGACCATCTCGAGGTTGTCGGGCACCATCTCCTCGGCGGCGCTGTACTCGCGCACCGCTCCGTCGATGTCGCCGGTGGCGAACAGGCCGTCGCCGGCGTCCATGTGGTGGTAGGCGCGATTGAGGTGAACCAAGCGGCGCAGCTCGCCGAGCGGATCATCACTGTCCTCGACCCGCAGGTCGACAATGCGGTCGGCCCACGGCCGGCCGGTCGCTTCGCCGGCGACCACCAGGATGGCGGCCGACTGCCGCCCGCGAATGTCTCCTCCTTCGGCCTCCGCTGCTTCCAGCGCCGCCAGCAGACGCTCGGTGAGGTCGCCGCGCGTCGTCCTGTAGGCTTGCGCCATCGCGTCCCAGACCGTGTCCTTCTTCATCAGATTGGCCTGGGCGGTGAATCCGTCGCCGAGGACGTGCCCGGCCGCCTCGATGCAGAGTTCGCCGGTGTGCGCCGCGCGGTTGCCGCGGGCATCGATCATGGCGACCTGGCGCACGGCGGCGTTATCATCGGCGGCCAGCAGGGCCTTCAGCGCTGCGGCTGCGGTCTTGCCGGCGCGCATCAGCTCCAGTCCGAGCGGGCCGTACGATGGCTCGACGAACGACTGCGTGGCGACCGCGCCGACCCCCGCCTCGGCCCAGGTGACCAGCCCGCCGACCGAGAACCAGTGCGATTGCACGGCGACCCCCAGTTGTCCAGTCTCCGCATCGCGCGCCACGATCGAGTAGGTGTGGATCGGTCGCATCGGCAGGGTGGCGCCGGGGCTCTCCGGCGTAACCGCGGCCGGGGGATTGGCGGACAACAGCAGGCACGCCGTGACGGTGAGAAGAGCGGCGGATCTCGAGGCGAATCGTTGCGTCATCGGCTGATCTCCTGATGGGTTGGAGGAAGCCTACGCGCGCCGTGGGGCGGCGTCAATGGCGGCCCGGCCGGCGCCGGGCCGTGTGCTAGACTAAAAACAGAATGCCCGAACGATCCGGGAGCGATTTGCAGCAGAGGGAAGGCGCCGCGCCGCGCGTCGGCTTCGTCTACCATCCAGCCTGCCTCGAGCACAGCAACGGTCCGGATCATCCCGAAAGGCCGCAGCGCATCTCCTCGGTGCACCAGCGGGTGACGGCGAGCGGCCTGCTCGATCGCCTCGTGCAGATTCCGCCCGAACCGTGCCCGATCGAGCGGCTCGAGCGGGTGCACGAACGATCCTACGTCGCCACGCTGCGCGAGGCATGCCGGCAGGCGCCGGCGCGGCTCGATCCCGACACCGGCGTGTCGGCCGGATCGTGGGAGGCGGCGCTGCTGTCGGCCGGCGGTGCCCTCGCGGCGTGTGATGCGGTGATGGCGGGGAAGGTCGGGGCCGCCTTCGTCGCCACCCGGCCGCCGGGACATCACGCCGAGGCCGGCCAGGCGATGGGTTTCTGCCTGCTGAACAACGTCGCCGTGGCGGCCCGCTACCTGCAGGACCGGCACGGCGTCGGCCGCGTGGCGATCATCGACTGGGACGTGCACCACGGCAACGGCACCCAGCACCTGTTCGAGGAGGACGGCGACGTCTTCTATTTCAGCGTGCACCAGTTTCCCTTCTACCCCGGCACCGGCGACCGGCGCGAGCGGGGACGCGGCAAGGGGACCGGCCGCACGCTCAACGCCCCTCTCCCCGCCGGTTGCGGTGACGACGAATACCGGAAGGTGTTCCGGGAGGCGCTGCGACCGGCGATGGATGAATTCCGGCCGGAGGGGATCCTGATCTCCGCCGGGTTCGACGCCCACCGCGACGATCCGCTCGCCGGCATGAAGGTGAGCGAGGCCGGCTTTGCCGGGTTGACCCGGATGGTGCAGACGATCGCCGGCGAGCACTGCGACGGCCGCATCGTGTCGCTGCTCGAGGGGGGCTACGATCTTGAGGGGCTCGCCGCCTCGGTCGAGGCGCACCTCGAAGCGCTGTTGGGCGCGCGGCTTGGCAATGCCGCGAGTCCCGATCGCTGATCGGCGGTCGTGACCATGCCCCCCTGGCGCTACGTCAACATCTTCATCGAGCCGAACCCGAACTGCCCCGAGGGGTGCTCCCAGAGGTTCACGACGGCGGAGGCGCCGCGCGTCGTCCGCAGCGTGGAGTATGCGGCGCAGTCTGAGCGGACCGTCATCTGCGATGTGGCCGGATGGTCGAGCGAGGGCGGGGGCACGCCGTGCGGCGCCCGATCCGTGACGGTCGAGGACTCCGGCGCGGGTGTCGCCACGCTGGTCTACGGCGGCGACTGGGGCCTGCGCCTGACGCCGCGCGATGGGTCGGCGCCATTCGGTGAGCCCTACCTGCTGCTGGCCGACGACTCGCTGATCACCCTGGAGGAAGGTCAGCGCCCGGTATTGAAATGATCCCCCGACTCCGGACGCGGGTTCGACTCCCGCCGCCTCCACCAAGCTAGATCGCTCGCAATCAATAGCTTGCCGCCGGACGCGGGAATCCGTCCAGCGTCCGCCGGCTGATACCGGTCTTGTAGCCCTGACGAACTCCGGCCGGTCCCCCCCTATCCCGCGCCCGTGGTTTCTTTGGTAGGATTCACGGGT
>CBDUYA010000021.1:0-16540 GCA_965371335.1 uncultured bacterium
CTATGCCTGCGAAAACCACGCCCACCCTGCGCGCCACGCCATTGCATGCCTGGCACGTTGCGCGCGGCGCCCGGATGGTCCCGTTCGGCGGCTGGGACATGCCGGTGCAGTACCCGACCGGGATCGTCCACGAGCATCTCGCCACCCGCAGGCGGGCCGCCCTGTTCGATGTGTCGCACATGGGCCGGTTCGCGATCCGGGGGCGCGATGCCGAGCGCTTCCTGCTCGACGTCCTGACCAATAACGCACGGGCCCTGGAGGCGGGACAGGCGCAATACACCTTCATCGCCAACGAGCGCGGGGGCGCCGTCGACGACGCCTATCTCTACAAGCTGGCGGACGACGATTTCCTTCTGGTGGTGAACGCCGCCAACCGCGACAAGGACTGGCGCTGGCTGCAGCAGCACAACCGGCAGGCCTCCGCCGATCTCCTCGACCGCAGCGACGATCTGTCGATGATTTCACTGCAGGGGCCCGACTCCGAGTCGATCCTGGAACAAGTCACCGACCGCGCCGATCTTCCCGAGAACAAACGGAACCGGCTCAGCACCGTGACCATCGGGGGCCGGCCGGTGATGGTGGCGCGCACCGGCTACACCGGAGAAGCGATCTGCTTCGAGCTGTTCCCGCCGGCGGAGGCCGCCGTGGCGCTGTGGGAAACCCTGGTGAAGCTCGGTGCGGTGCCGGCCGGGCTCGGCGCCCGCGACTCGCTCCGCCTCGAGGCGGGGCTGCCGCTGTACGGCCACGAGCTCGGTCTCGACGCGCACGACGAAGAGATTCCGATCTTCGCCGTATCGCTGGCGCAGTTCGGTGTACGCCCTCCCGACGCGCATGACTACATCGGCCGGGCAGTGCTGGAGAAGCAGCGGGAGGAGTTCGTCCGGCTGCGGCGCGGCGAAGCGCCGCCGTCGCCCGGCAGGCGCCTGCTGAAGCGCGTGGTGCAGCCGATCGCCTCCTTCAGCGGCAAGCGCCCGCTGCGCGCCGGGTTCGAGGTCCGATACGAAGGCAAAACGATCGGCCGGGTCACTTCCGGGACCAGCGTCCCTTACTGCCGCTTCCGCGGCCGCGGGGTCGGAGCCCATCCATGCGAGCAGCACGTCCTGCGACCGATCGGTCTGGCCCTGATCCGTTCGACGATGCGCTACCGTACCGATCGACCGGTCGTCCTGCAGGTCATTGACGGCCGCGGCGGGGTGATCGATGTGGAGCTGGTCGAACGCAATCTCTGGCCGGCGGCACCCTACCCTCGTCCCTACCTCGGCTTCACGCCGCCGCCGCAGCCGGAACGGCTCACCGCGGAGATGATCTCCGGGCGCGCGGCCCGCCTGACCGGCGAATCCGCAGGCAACACGCGCTGGCGGCGCGAAGAGTGCATCAACCTGATCCCCTCGGAGCAGCCGACGTCGAAATGGGTCGATGCGCTCTGCACCTCCGACCCGGCCGGACGCTACAACGAGCACAATCACCTCAAGGCGCTCGGGGCGGACTCGCCGGACGTCCGCTATTACAAGGGCACCTCGTTCATCATGGAGAAGGAGGAAGAACTGAAAGCGGCACTGCGGACCTTCTTCGACTGCAGCCGGGTCGAGCCGCGGGTGATCAGCGGTCAGATGGCGAACGACACGATTTACGACGCCCTGGTGCAGTTCAGGAACCGGCACCGTGCCGGCTCACCTCCCGAGCGCATTCGACGGGTTCTCGTCCACGACCTGAACAAGGGCGGCCACCTGAGCGCTCAGATCCCGGGGGCGCTGAAGAATTACGTGGCACTCGATCCGGAGACCGGCCGGCCGGCGGTCGAGCACTTTCCGTTCGATCGGGACAACCCGCACCGCATCGATGTCGAGGCGACCAAGGCGCTGATCGTCCGGACCCATCCCGAGCTGCTGGTGTTCGGCCGCAGCGTCATCATTCATAAGGAACCGGTGGGCGCCATCGCCGACTTCGTCCACCGCGAGTTTGGACACGACGATCCGGAACGTCCGATCATTCTGTACGACGCTGCGCACGTCCTCGGTCTGCTGGGCCCGCATTTCCAGGAGCCGTTGAAGGAAGGGGCCGACCTGGTGACCGGCTCGACCCACAAGACCTTCTTCGGGCCGCAGCGCGGCGTCGTCCTGAGCAACATCGAGCCCGGCTCGCCGTTCGAGCCGCTGTGGGACCACATCGAGTCACGCTCGTTCCCCGGACATGTCAGCAACCACCATCTCGGCACGCTGCTGGGGGTGCTCGGCGCCACCTATGAAATGCTCCGCTTCAAGGACGAGTATCCGCCTCTGGTGATGCGCAATGCCCGTGCGTTCGCCCGCGCCCTGCACGAAGAGGGGCTGTCGGTCGAGGGGGATCCCGGCTGCGATTTCACCGAGACGCACCAGGTCGTGCTGCGGGTGGGGCGCGCGGGGGGGGAATTCGCCGCCGACCTGCTGGAAGCGAACAACATCATCACCAACCCGCAGGCGCTCTATGACGACCCGAGCTTCGCCGCCGCCAGCGGCGTGCGGATGGGCGCGCAGGAGATGACCCGCCACGGTATGGGAGAGGACGACTTCCGGGAGCTGGCGCGTCTGGTCGCCGAGGTGGTGCGGGACGGCGGCCGGCAGCCGGCCGGCTTCCGTCGCGCGGCGGTGATCGCCCTGCGCCGCCGCTTCACGACGATGCGCTACTGCCTCGGCGAACAACAGATCTAGGTCAGCAGCTTCCACTTCTGCGTAGCGCGTTCCAAATCATCGCGTGACTGAGGATACCGTCAGAAATCCGTCGCGGCAGGGACGTGCCGCGGCGCCTGCCGATACCTATATTCCACGACGGTCGCCATCGGTCATGGGGAGGGGCGCCGGGTCATCTGGCGGGCGCCCCGCACCGACGGCGGATTCGCGGAGAGCGTTCATGAAGATGAGAGCTGCCGTCATCGGTCTCTTCCTTGCCGGTTGCCTGCTGGCGACCGGGTGTGTTCAACATCACCATCACGCTCAGCCGGTCGTTGTCGATCCGACGACGACGGTGGGCGGGCCGGTCGGCGCCGATCCCGACGTCGATATGTTCTACAACGACCTGGCGCCTTACGGTGAGTGGGTCTACGTCGACGGTCCCGGCTGGGTCTGGTCGCCGTACGGTGTCGATGCCGATTGGCGCCCCTACTCCTACGGGCACTGGGTCTACACCGACTACGGCTGGACCTGGGCGTCGGACGAAGAGTGGGGCTGGGCGGCCTACCACTACGGGCGCTGGCACCAGGCGCCACGCTACGGGTGGGTCTGGGTGCCAGGTTCGGAATGGGGCCCCGCGTGGGTCGCCTGGCATGAGGGCGATGACTGGGTCGGCTGGGCTCCCCTTCCCTACCAGGTGCGCTGGCAGGCCGGCATCGGCCTCGACTGGGGCCATGGAAGCGTGCAGGTCTCCATTCAGACCGGGCACTGGAGTTTCGTGGCGACGCGCCACCTGGTCGAGCCTCACGTTCATCGCCACATCGCCCCGCGGGCGCGCAATACGACCTACATCAGGGTGACCAATCACGTCACCAACTACACCTACATCGACAATCGCGTCGTCAACCGCAGCGTGCAGGTGAAGAGGGTCAGCAAGGCGATCGGCCATCCCGTGCGCCAGCACCGCGTCCGGCACGCCGACTCTCCCGGACGGGCCCGCGGCGGACGGGATGACGGAGATGATCTGGTGATCTATCGCCCGCGCGAGCACCGCGGACGGGCCCCGCAGCGACGCCCCGTTCCCCCGGGACACGACGACGAGCGCCAGGGAAAGAACGACCGGCAGGGAAGGAATGACCGGGACGAGCGCCCGGCTGCGCATCGGCCCCACCGCGGATCGGAGCCCGATGAGAGCAGCGCGAACCGACCATCGACCCGGCCGCGGCGGCACGGCCGGGAGGCCGATGGTCAGAAACCGCCGGCTACGGGCCGGGGCCCGCAGAAAAGAACAACGATCGATGACGGCCGCTCGGACAGGATGCCGCCCGATCGCGGCCGGGACGATCACTCACGGAGGACCCGGCCGGCGCACCCTGACGCGCGCGACCCGCGCGCAACAGCGCCGCCCGATCGTTCACATGGCGGCGATTCCGGGGACCGGCCGCAGGCGGCGCCGCGCCCGACCAGAGAGCCGCAGCGCTCCACCACACCCGCGTCGCCGACCGGCAAGCCGGGGATCGGGAAATCCGCCCCCGGGAAGTCGGTGACCGGCAAGGCGAAGCAGAGTGATGCGAAGCCGGAAGCATCCGATTCCGGCAAACCCGGGGCGAAGAAATCGAAGTCGTCCAAAGGGAAAGGAAAGACGTCAAAGGGTGACGACGAGAAGGGCGGCAAGTCGAAGCAGCAGGAGGATCCCGAAACGAAGGAGCAGGACTCCGCGAAGAAGGGATCGAAGAAGCGCCACTGAGGCCGGTCGCATCACCCGGCGCCCGGCTCATCCGGTTGATACGGCCCCAGCGGTCGTAATAGGATGCGCGGCGGTACTCCCCTTTCGTGGAGAACGGCTTGTCGCGTATCCCCGTATCCCGCACTTTGCCGGCGTCTCTTCTCGTGCTGTCGCAGGTCCTGGCGTGCCTGCTGGCCGGCACGGCTCAGGCCGCCGGCATTCCCGGAGCGACCGCGCAGCAACAGGGTGATCCCCGGCAGGAGAACCCCGCAGAACCGGAAGCGACCCCCCCGCAGGCAGGCGATCCAGAAGAGGAAGCGGCCCCACCGCAGGCAGGCGATGCGGAAGAGGACGCCACACCTCGGGAAGAGCCGGCGAGCGCGGCGCACGAAGCGACGGAGGATGCCAAACCGAAGCGGCTGCAGTTCAGCGCCGACGTTCGGCTGCGACTGAACACGGCCAGCGCCGACGATGAGGAGAGTACGCTGATCGACAACGGGGAGGTGCGGCTGAGAGTGCGGACCGGGCTGGCCTGGGTGATCGGCAATCAGCTCGAGTTCAAGACGCGGTTCGCCGGCACCGTTTCCACCGATGACAACAATTTCGGCTTCGAGGTCGACTCCAGCCCGCCGACCACGACCGGCCTGGAACCGGGCCAGGCGACGCTTGACGAGATCTATCTGAAATGGGCCCCCAGCCGGCGCTTCAACCTCTACGCGGGGCGCTTCCAGACGCAGTTTCAGTTGCAGGGGGTTTTTCCCAAGTCGCTCGACAAGAAGGACAGCAACAATATGCGCATCACCTGGACCGACGGGCTCCATTTCTTCTTCCGGGGAAAGTCCGGCTGGTCGTCACACCTCATCGCCCAGCACAACGACGAGGACGGGCCGACCAACATCCTGCGCGAGCCGCTCGATTTCCGCGACGATGACAGCCGCGTGTCGTATTTTCTCAATTTAAGAAACGACCGCCGCCTCGGCCCGCTGGTGCAGAGGGCGCTCGATATCACCTACCTGCCTGCGGCGTTGCTCAAGGATGGCGTGCAGATCGGCCGGCGGGAGGACTACTGGGCGGCGCTCACGAGATTGAGCCTCGAGTGGGGCATCGGGGAGAGCACGAAGTCGATCATCGCCGGCGGCGAGATCGGCTACGCACCGGAGACACCGGCCGAATCCGCGGTCGGACTGTCCGGACTCGAAGACACGGATGGCCTCGCCTGGCAGGCCCAGGTCAGCCTGATGAACTTCATGCCGGGTCACAGCATCGGGCTCAACGTCGGCGTGGCCGACGCTGGCTGGCTCATTTCGCCGCAGTTCCGCAACAACGAAGACCTGGCGGAGGTCCGCTATCGCAAGCTGTTGCGCCGGGGCGGATTGCTGGAGGTCAGGGTGCGCTACCGGGAGGAAATCGACGCTCTCATCGGCGAGCCCGGGCCGGACAGCGATTGGGACGGATACATCCGCTTCACCAGACAGTTCTAGGGAGCGCTCACTTCCCGACCTGGAAGTGGACCGTGCAGGTCATCAGGACGGGGACCGGCACGCCGTTATCGAGGGCGGGGATGAAGCGCCACGTGCGGACGGCGTTCATCGCCGCCTCGTGAAATCCCGCTTCATCGAAGGCGACCGAATCGTCCAACTCTCTAACCGTGAGTTCCCGCGGAACCCCCTCCCGATCGATCTCCGCATCAAGAATGATGTCGGCGGTCAGCCCCATCTCGGCCGCCGCCTGCGGGTAGCTCGGGCGGGGCTGGATCAGCAGGCTGGGCGGCACGACCCCCTCAGGGAGATCGAAAGTGATGAACTCCCCGGTCTCTTTGGCGAGGTGCGACGCCACCTCCTCGGTGACCTGTTTCACCTGCTCCGGGCGCGACTCCAGCTTGAGAAACTCGACGACCCTCTGCGCGGCATCCTTCGCCTTGCCGAGCCGCGCCTGGCAGATCGCCAGAATTCCCAGCGCCTCGGCCGACACATCGTCGGACTTCGCTTCTTTCTTGAGGATCTTGACCGCCTCCTTGCAGTCATCGCCCTGCATGAGGGCGCGCGCCTCGGCGCACACCTCACAGGGGGCGGCCACCAGCAGCACCTGACCGACCACCAGACAGAGGATCAGGGCCGGGCCGCAGGTGACGGCGCCGCGCCGGCGAGGATGCTGTGTAGGGCGCTGTATCTGCATGGATCGAGGCTAGTGTCCCGAGTCAGAAATCCGTCACCAACTGCGCCGACCCTCCACGCCGCTGGCGGCGTTGCTTCTCCACCGAATACTCACCAGTATTCGTCGTCAAAGCGCCTTGCCAGCGACACGCATGGCTCGCCGGAATTGACCACGGACTTCTGACTCGGGACACTAGATGCATCCCACCCGTCTGTCAACCCGCATACGGTGGCGCGCAGCTTGTTGCATCTCGCGCGTATTCCTCCGCCGGTGCGGGCCGGCCAGGCCCCGTTTCCCAGAGCAACCGGCCGGGCATCCTAAGCGTCTGAATAACTGCGGGATAGCTCAGGGGACGCAACAAGCTGCGCGCCACCGTGTGAATGATCTTGGTAGTAGCTGTAAAAGCTGCTATTATTCTTGGCATGCACATTCCGATCTCGGGCGATCTGTCGGAAGCCGTCAAAGCTCTTGTACAAATGGGACTTACGCCTCTGGAGGCGGAGATCTACGCCCATCTGGCGCGCGGCCCGGTGAGCACCGGCTACGGGATCGCCAAAGCGATCGGCAAGCCGACGGCCAACGTCTACAAGGCGGTGCGGACCCTGCAGATGAAGGGGGCG
This sequence comes from uncultured bacterium, assembly GCA_965371335.1. Lineage (GTDB taxonomy): Bacteria > Acidobacteriota > Polarisedimenticolia > Gp22-AA2 > Gp22-AA2 > CBDUYA01. Next base: position 7,146 of record CBDUYA010000021.1, read on the forward strand.
ATCGTGGTCGACGACGGCGAGACGCAGCTCTTCCGGGCGATCCCGCCACAGGAGCTGCTCGATCGGCTCGATCGGCAGTTCCGCGGCCACCGCGATCGGGCGGCCGAGGTGCTGGCCCGTTTGCCGGCCCCCGCCCCCGATGCCCGCGTCTATCGTCTCGGCTCGGTGGCACAGGTGATGGATCGCAGTCGCAGCATGATCGCCGCGGCGACCCAGGAGATGGCGATCGATGCCTTCCCCGATCCCCTGCGGCCGATCGTCCCCGACCTCGAGGCGGCGGCGCGGCGCGGCATCGAGGTGGTCGTCAAAGCGTACGCGCCGTGCGCCATCGCCGGCGCCCGTGTCGTGGTCGAGCCGGAGGCCAACAGGGTGAAGGCGCGCTGGCCGGCCGACTGGTTCAATGTGGTGGTCGATGGCAGCCAGTTCCTGGTGGCGCTCCTGGAGCGCCAGGGGACCGGCGTGGTGCAGGCGATCTGGAGCGCCAGTCCTTCCCTCGCCTGCATCGTTCATGGCTACCTGTTCCAGGAGTTCATCACCACGGTGATGAACCGCGCCTTCAGAGAATCGAACGACCTCGACACGCTGCGACAGCGTTTTCGCGAGACACATGCTCTCGCTCCCCGCGATACGCCCGGCTACCGGCAACTGCTGCGCGAGATTCGCGTGCACGAGGAAACCGGATGACTTCCGTTCACACCAACCGCTCATTGACCGGGCCCATATCAATAAAGGAGGTTCCCGTGAGAAGCACACCGAAACTTCTTCTCGCCCTGCTCTCGCTCACCATCCTGGCGGCGGGTGCACCCGCCGTGGCGGGAGAGGGATATCTGCGGCAGCCGGACGTCCATAGCGATTCCGTCGTGTTCGTGGCCGAGGCTGATCTCTGGATCGCGTCGACCTCGGGCGGCGAAGCCCACCGCCTCACGACTCACGTCGGCGCCGAGGGCTCCCCGAACTTCTCCCCCGGGGGAGAATGGATCGCCTTCACCGGCCAGTACGATGGCAATGCCGACGTCTTCGTCGTCGCCGCTACCGGCGGCGAGCCGCAACGCCTCACCTGGCATCCCGCCACCGACAGGGTGATCGGCTGGACCCCCGACGGCATGAAGGTCATCTTCGCCAGCCGGCGCGAGCATCCGCATGGCAGCCTTGAGCTGTACGCCGTGCCCGCCGCGGGGGGGGATGCCGAGAAGTTGCCACTCGGCTGGGCGACTTACGTCGACATCGATGGGGTTCAGGGACGTTGGGCCTTCACCCGCCTGCGGGGAGGCGGCACCTGGAAGCGTTACCGGGGCGGCACCGCCCGATCGATCTGGGTCGGCCATCCCGGCAAGATGGACTTCCACCAGGTGACCAGGTTCGCAGGGATGAACGCCTTCCCGATGTGGCACGAGGGGCGGATCTACTACCTCGGCGACGCCGGCGGGACCGCCAACCTCTGGTCGATGAACCCGGACGGCAGCGATCACCGCCGGCTCACCGATCTCGGCAGTTGGGACGCGCGCTATCCGTCGATGGGGCCGGACGGCCGCATCGTCTTCATGCTGGCGGGTGACATTCACCTGTTCGATCCGGCGAGCGGTGAGGAGCGCGCGCTGCCGATCGATCTCCCCAGCGATCGCGTCCTGACCCGTTCGCGCTACCCGGACGCGGCCAACTACATCACCTGGCTCGACCTGTCGCCCGACGGCGAGCGGCTGGCGGTCACCACCCGCGGCGAGGTCTTCTCCGTCCCGGTGAAGAAAGGGGTGACGTTGCCGGTGACCCGAGGCAGCGGTGCCCGCGAGAGCTGGGCCTCGTTCGACAGCAAAGGTGAGCGTCTCCTCTATGTGACCGACGAGCCGCGGGAGGAAGAAATCCGCCTGCTCGACGCCTGGGGGCGCGGAGAGCCGGATGTGGTGAAGAAGGCCGGCCGCAGCGGCTGGCATTTCCCGCCCATCATGTCACCCGACGGGGAATGGGTGGCGTACGGCGACCAGAGCCAGACCCTTTACATCGTGCCGGCGCAAGGGGGCAAGCCGACCGCCGTCGATCACTGCGACCAGGCAGCCATCAATCAGTATGCCTGGAGTCCCGACAGCCGCTGGCTGGCGTACCGGCTGCGCGCCCGCACCGACTACGATTCGATCTTCATTTACGATATGCAGGAGAAAACGACACACCGTATTACTGGCGACGATACCGACGACGTCTCACCGGCCTGGGATCCGGAGGGGCGCTATCTCTACTTCATCGGTCACCGCACCACCAATCCCCTGCTCGACGTTCGCGATCTGCAGAACGTGAACATCAATCCGTCCCGCCTTTACATGGTCCTGCTGCGTCCCGACGTGGAGAACCCGTTCGCCGAGCGGGCGGGACTGCCGCCCGCCGATGACCCGGACGAAGACAAGGACGAGACGTCCGGAGAGGGCGCCGACGGCGACGCCGATGAGAAGGCAGCCGACAAGAAAGACGGCGACGAGGACGACAAGGACGAGGTGAAGCCGATCGAGATCGATTTCGACGGCATCGCCGACCGCGTCGTGCAGATGCCGGTCGAGGCGGGACAATACGGCCAGCTCGAAGCGACCAAGGGGAAGGTGTTCTACGTCTCCGAGCCGCTCACCGGGATGGCCGACTGGGGGCCGCTGTTTGGTCCGGAGCAGCCGACCGCCTCACTCATGTCATTCGATCTCGAGGCGAAGAAGGCCGACACGTTCATCGGCGGTGTGGCCGGCTACACGCTGGCCGCCGCGGCCGACAAGCTCGCCGTCATGAAGGGCCCGGGTGAGATCTATGTCGTCGACACGGGGAGCGCGCCAGGCGATCTCTCCGAGGCGAAGGTCGCCCTCGACGGCGTCATCGTGGAGATCGACCCCCGGGAGGAATGGGAGCAGATCTACTACGAAGGGTGGCGCCACATGCGCGACTATTACTGGGATCCGGGGCTGGGGAGCGTCGACTGGGAGGCGGCGCGCGATCAATACGCCGCCCTTCTCCCCCGCCTCGCCAACCGCAACGACCTGCGCGATCTGATCGCCGAGATGATCGGCGAGCTGTCGACATCGCACACCTACGTGTTCGGCGGCGATCACGGAGTGGCGGTGCCGCGGCGGACTACCGGCCTGCTGGGGGCCGACCTGGCTCGCGAGGGAGACGCCTTCCGCGTCGAGACGATCTACCGCGGCGCGCCGGCCGATAACGAGCGCGCCCCGCTGCTGGAGCCGGGCGTCGACCTCAAGGAAGGCGACTACATCCTGCAGGTCAACCACATGCCGTTCAGTCCAGACCGGCCGTTCCACGCCTCCCTGGAAGGGCTTGCCGAGCGCCCGATCGTCCTCACCGTCAACGATACGCCCGGCCTCGAAGGGGCCCGCGACGTCGCGGTGGTGCCGCTCGGGAGCGAGCGGCCGGTGCGCTACGCCGACTGGGTGCGGCGCAACCGCGAGCGGGTGGCGAGGGAGACCGACGGCCGCATCGGCTACATCCACATCCCCGACATGATGGGCGACGGCTTGATGGAGTTCAACACCTGGTTCTTCCCGCAGCTCGACAAGAATGGAATGGTGATCGACGTACGCTGGAACGGCGGTGGATTCGTTTCGGAGATGATCCTGGAGCGGCTGCGGCGCCCGCTGGTCAGCTTCGGGCGCAGCCGGGGCGGCGGCATCAGCACCTATCCCGCCCGCACGCTCAATGGACCGTTCGTGATACTGACCAACGAGTTCGCCGGGTCGGACGGCGACATCCTGCCGGCCGCCGTGCAGCTCGAGGGCCTGGCGCCGGTGATCGGCATGCGGTCGTGGGGCGGGGTGGTCGGCATCAGCTCGATTCGTCCGTTGGTCGACGGCGGGTTGATGACCCAGCCGGAGACCGCCTGGTGGGATCCGAAGCTCGGCTGGGGGCTGGAGAATCACGGGGTCGATCCCGACATCGAGGTCCAGAATCTGCCGCAGGATCTGGCGCGCGGCCTCGACGCCCAGCTCACCCGGGGGATCGCCGAGGTGCTGGAGCTGCACGAGAGGAACCCGCCGGTCGCTCCGCGTTTCGGCCCGGTCCGCCCGCGCGGCCGAGACGACTACCGCCAGGAGCTGGCGGATATCGAAAAGATCAACGAGGAAGCCCGCAACAAGATGGCGGCCCGCGAGAAGGAAGAGGGACAGTCCGGGAGTCGTTAGTCCGGCGGGCGGGCGTCCTCGGCCATAGAGCGTCGCGCCGCGAGGTTCGCCCGCCCCACGTAGCGTCGCTCGCCACGCCAGATGCCCGCTGACGGATCGCCGGGGCTCCTGAAGTAGAATCGGCCCACAGTCTCGGGCCTCGATGGCCGACCCCATTGCAGGAGCCAGCATGCGCGACGAACACCGGCATCCTCTCGCGGGCCTGCTCGCCACCCAGTTCTTCGGCGCCTTCAACGACAACGCCTGGAAGCTGTTCGTCGCCCTCCTCGGAATCCGCGCCGTGACGGCCCGGTTCGAAGTCGGGAGCGCCTCCCTCGAGGCAGCATCGCAGAGCTACACCACGATGGCGTTCGTCATCTTCACACTGCCGCTCGTTCTGGTGTCGCTGCCGGCGGGCACCCTGGCCGATCGGGTCAGCAAGCGCACCCTCATGGTCGCCATGAAGGGCATCGAGATCGGGCTGATGGCGCTGGGCACGGTGGCGCTTTATCTGACGCCCCAAGGCGGCGTCCTGCTCCTCGTGATCCTCGGCCTCATGGGGGCGCAGTCGGCCCTGTTCAGCCCCGCCAAGTACGGCATCATGCCGGAGCTTCTCCGCCACGAACGCCTGTCGGCCGGGAATGCCCTGCTCGAGATGTGGACCTTCCTCGCCATCATCAGCGGGACGGCAGCCGGGGCCATCCTGCTCGAGCGCACCGGGCAGCGCTCCTGGATCGCCGGCGTCCTGCTGACGCTGTTCGCCGTGATCGGGTTCGTGGCGGCGTGCCGCATCCCGAAGGTCGCGGCGGCGCGCGCCGAGGGAGGGATCGCCGCGACCATCAGATTGGCCTGGTCCAGCATGCGGGGGGATCGGGTTCTCGGTTTGACGGTCGCCGGAAGCGCGTTGTTCTGGGGTGTGACGAGTCTTCTGGGTCAGGACGTTCTAGTTTACGCCAAGGCATCGCTCGGTTTGTCCGATACAGGGACGGGCGCGCTGCTGGCGTTGTTCGGTCTCGGCGTCGGAGGGGGCTCCCTGCTGGCGGCGCGCCTCTCCGGAGCCAAGGTCGAGTACGGCCTGATCCCGCTCGGTGCGGTCGCTTTCGGTTTGTTCACACTGCTCCTCGGTACGGCGGCGCCCGGGTTCGCCGGGACGTCGATCCTGATGACGTTCCTGGGAGTGGCGGGCGGGCTGATCGTGGTGCCGCTGAATGCGCTGCTGCAATGGCGTTCTCCCGCTGCGCACCGGGGCGCCGTCATCGCCCTGACCAACGTCTTCGTGTTCACCGGCATCATGCTCGGCTCACTGGGTGCGCAGGCCCTCTCCTCCGCCGATCTGTCACCGCGCGAGATCCTCGTCGTCGCCTCGATGGCGACGCTGGCGGGGACCGGCTGGGCCCTGTGGCTGCTGCCCGACGCCCTCCTCCGTCTCATGCTGATCCTGCTGACCCACACACTCTACCGGCTGCGGGTGCTCGGACGAAGCAACGTGCCGCAGGAGGGGGGCGCGCTGCTCGTCCCGAACCACGTCTCCTTCGCCGATGGTCTGTTCCTCCTGGCGAGCGTCGACCGCCCTATCCGCTTCATCGTCGATGCCGAGTATCAGAATCATCCGCTTCTCAGGCCGTTCATGAAAGCGCTCGGCACGATCCCGATCGCATCGTCCGGCGGCCCGCGGGTGATCCTGCGGGCCTTCCGGGACGCCGGCGATTTTCTCAGCCGGGGGGATCTCGTCTGCATCTTCGCCGAGGGACAGCTCACCCGCACCGGCATGCTGCTTCCCTTCCGGCGCGGACTCGAGAGGATCGTCAAGAGCCGCCCGGTTCCGATCATCCCGATCAACCTCGACCGCGTCTGGGGGAGTATCTTCAGCCGCGCGGGCGGCCGCTTTCTCACCAAGTGGCCACGGCGCGTGCCTTACCCCGTGACCGTCTCGTTTGGATCGGCGCTGCCGCCCGGCACACCGCTGCACGAGGTGCGACGCGCCGTCCACGAGCTCGGCGAGGCGGCCTGGAAGCATCGCAAGCCGGCGACGGCACCGCTCCATCGCGACTTCGTGCGCGGCGCCCGGTGGCACCCGTTCAGCTTCATGTTCGCCGAGGCGGCGCGGGCGCGCACCTCGCGCCTCAAGGCCCTGGCGGGCGCCGTCGCGCTGGCCCGTTCGCTGCGAAAACAGTGGAGCGGGCAGGAGGCGGTCGGCATCCTGCTTCCTGCAAGCATGGCGGCCGCCCTGGTCAACATCGCCGCCGCCCTGTCGGGACGGGTCAGCGTCAACCTGAACTTCACCGCCGGCCGGGAGGCGCTCGCATCGGCCGCCCGGCAGGCGCATCTCGCGACGATCGTGACCAGCAGGAGGTTTCTCCAAAAGGCCGAGGTGGAGCTGCCCGACGGGGTGACGCCTGTCTGGATCGAGGACGTGGCGGGCGCGATCGGTGGCGGCGCCCGCCTGCTGTCGGTCCTCCTCGCGCTGCTCGCCCCGGTTCGCCTGCTCGAGCGCGCCTGCGGCGCGCGCCGCCGCCCCGCCGTCGACGACATCGCAACGATCATCTTCAGCAGCGGCAGCACCGGCGAGCCGAAAGGGGTCCTCCTCAGTCATTTCAACATCGCTTCGAACATCGAGGCGATCGCACAGGTGTTCCGGGTCGAGCCGTCCGATCGAATTCTCGGCATCCTGCCGCTTTTTCACTCGTTCGGGTACATGTCGCTCTGGTTCGGGCTGAACCGCCGCATGGGAATCGTGTTCCACCCGAATCCGGTCGATGCCGCCGGCGTCGGCGCGCTGGTGCAGCGTTACCGGGTCACCTTCATGCTGGCGACGCCGACCTTCCTGCAGGTCTACCTGCGGCGCTGCACCCCGGCCCAGTTCGGCTCGCTCCGATTGGTTGTGACCGGCGCGGAGAAGCTGCCCGAGAGGGTGGCGCAGGCGTTCGAGGATCAGTTCGGCATCAGGCCGCTGGAAGGGTACGGGACGACCGAGTGCGCCCCCGCAGTCGCCGTCAGCGTCCCCGATTTCCGCGCCCCGGGGTTCTACCAGCCCGGTTCACGCCGCGGCTTCGTCGGCCAGCCACTGCCCGGGGTTTCGATCCGGATCGTCGATCCCGACAGCGCTGAACTGCTCGAGCCGGGCAACCCCGGGATGCTTCTGGTCAAGGGACCGAACGTCATGAAGGGCTACCTGGGGCGGGAGGATCTGTCGGCCAGTGTCATGCAGGACGGCTGGTACGTCACCGGGGACATCGCCGTCATGGACGAGGACGGGTTCCTGCGCATCACCGATCGCCTGTCACGCTTCTCCAAGATCGGCGGCGAGATGGTTCCGCACGGCCGGATTGAGGAAGCGCTGCAGGAGGCGGCCGGGGTGACCGTTCAGGCCTTCGCCGTGACGGCGGTTCCCGACGAGCGCAAGGGGGAGCGCCTCGCCGTTCTCCACACCCTCGACGAAGCGGCGATTCCGCCGCTGCTGGAGAAGCTGGCCGAGAGCGGCCTGCCCAATCTCTTCATACCGCGGCGCAACGGGTTCGTGAAGGTCGACTCCCTCCCGGTCCTCGGCACCGGCAAGCTCGACCTGCGGGCAATCAAGAAGTTGGCGACGGAACAGCTCCAGGCGGCGGACTGAGCCGGGGTGTCGGCGGCATCCCCGCCCGCGGCCCTACTTCCAGTCGACCGGCAGCCTGAGCGGGTGGCCGTCGCGGTCGTGATAGATGATGTGGCCGTTGTCGCGGCCGAAGACGTAGAGGTCGCGGGTCACCTCGACGTCGCGGCGGCAGTACTCCTCGATCAGATCGATCTTCCCTTCCTTCCACCATTGCAGTGACTGCAGGCCGTCGGCCGACTTGCTGATGCCGAGCGTCGCCGCCGTGACGTCGGCCAGCTTGAGGCGGAAGCCGAGCCTCTGGTAGATGTCGCCCAGCATGTCGAAGGTGCGGATGCGCGACAGGTCCCACTCGGAGTACGGCTCGAGGACGGTCAGGTCGAAGCGGTCGATGTTGTAGCCGATCACCCGGTCGGCCATGACGAGATCGAGGAGGAGCTTCTCGACGTCCTTCTCGAGATACATCTTGAACCGGGCGCTGAGGTCGTTGTAGGTGATCGCCAGGGCGAGCTTCATGTCCCGGATGTTCCCCCAGCCGCCGACCTCGGCGGCGCTTTTCTGCGTTTCGAGATCGAAGAACAGGGTCTGCTCCGGCGCCGGCACGCCGGAGCCGGAGCCGCGACGTCTGACAGCCGAACGCGGAACATCTTCGTCACCGCGCCCCATGGCGCGGATCGCCGGTCGCTTCCGGGGTGGTAACTCCACGACAGGATGCGACGGGCGGGACGACTCCACGGGTGACGGCCCATTACAGGCCGGCGGCTGCACGGCGCGGGCGGGGCGTCGCGCCACCGCCGTGGCGGCCAGCGCCCTGCCCCGGGCGCGCGCCGCCTCGAGGCCGTCACCACGCACGGGGCGCGGCAGCTTACGCTTGCCGGTCAACGTCTCGAGCACCATCCGTGACGCCTCCTTGTCGAGCGGGTTGTTGCCGTTGCCGCACTTGGGCGATTGGATACAGGAAGGACAGCCTTTCTCGCAGGGACAGTCGGCCACCAGCCGCGCGGTCCGCTCCAGCAACTGATCGAGGGAGCGGAAGCCGCGTGCCGCCAGGCCGATGCCGCCGGGGTGGCCGTCGTAGATGAAGATCGCCGGCTGCCCGACCTCAGGATGCGCGGTGTAGGAGATGCCACCGATGTCCCCCCGGTCGCAGATGGCGAGCAGCGGAAAGAGTCCGATCATGGCGTGCTCGGAGGCGTGGATCCCCCCCATGAAGTGCATTTCCTCTTCGCGGACGGCGTCACGCAGCTCCTCCGGCAGGGTGATCCAGAAGCCGATCGTCTCGAACATCAGCGGCGGCAGCTCGAGCGGGAAGAGTCCGAGGCGATCGCGGCCGTGCAAACGGCGCTTTTCGTAGCCGGTGATGCGCTCGGTCACCTTGAGACGGCCGAGGCTCGCCTGCAGGGCGCCGGCGGTCTTCTCCTCCAGCACCTCGAGGATCTCGGTCTCCTTGTCGCCGCGCACCTCGGTGTAGTACTCGACCTGGACCGGACGGGCCAGCACCCGATGATCCTCGACCAGAAGATTCGTCACCAGGTACTGCTGGGCGTGGTGCAGGTAGATGGCGCCAGTGTGCGTCTCGTGAAAGGCGCGCACGCCGTCGATGGTGCCGATCACCCGGTCGGCGCTCTCGTCGACGATGGTGTAGGTGTTGCCGATCGAGCGCAGGG
>CBDUYA010000022.1:0-16428 GCA_965371335.1 uncultured bacterium
GCCTCTGTCAAGCGGCCCGGCGGGCCCCTCCTCCAGTCACTCGTCGGCCCGCTGCCGCAGGATCCCCAGGAGAATACCGAGCAGGCGCTGCGAGTCTCCCGGGTTTCGCAGTGCCGTCGACCACCATGGTCGATCCTCTCCGGCATCGTCCGGCCGCGCGTGCCGGAACCCGCCGAGCAGGGCCAGGCGGATGCGCCCGTTGACCTCGAGGTGGCGCGCCAGCTTGAGGCTCTGGGTATAGGGGACGATGACGTCGCCGCGGCCGTGCAACAGATAGAGATCGATGGCGAGCGGCTCCGAGAGACGCTGCGAGGGCGACAGATCGGCGATCATCCCCTGCAGACGCGGATCGGTGCGGCGCAGCAGTGAGGCGAAGCGATCCGGATCGGTGTTGATCATCAGATCGTAGGCGGCGCGTCCCTCCGGCCCGAGACGGCCGGCGAGATCGTCGGTTGGGGCACCGGGATCGCGCCGGCGCAGGCGGGCGAGCGCGATGAGGGTGGCCCGATCGCCGGGGTCGGCAATCGCCCCGGCGTTCGCCTCCAGGAGCCCCCAGCGTCCGCTCTGCAGATACTCTCCCTCGTGCTCCACGCCGTCGTGACGATGGCGGCCGGTGGTCAGGAAGAGAATCACCTCGGCAAGGTCGTAGTAGCCGCCGAACAGCACGACGTAGGCGGCCCGGCCCGGCTCCCGGGCGAGCGCCAGGAGAACCGGCCCGGCCGAGTAGCTGAACCCGATCACCCCAACCGGCAGCTCTCCATCGACCCGCTCTTCCGCGCAGTGGCGCGAGGTTGCGAGCGCCTGCAGGGCGGACGCGACCTCGACGATGTCCTCCCGGCCGGCGCGCAGCGACCGCATGCCCGGAAAATCGGCGATCATCACCTGAAAGCGATGGCGCGCCAGCGCCACACCGAGATTGCGCAGCCGCAGATCGTCCTTGCCGGTGTCGACCAGACCGTGAACCAGCAGCAGCCGGCCGCCCGGCGCGAGCGCGGGATCACAATAGAGATCGGCGATCCGCGCCTCCCCCGCCGGCCCTCTGTAACGGAGCGCGCCGCGCAGGTCCGCTGCCTCGTCGCCACCGCTCCGGGCGACCAGCCAGACATCGGCGAGCAGGCTGATCGCCTCCGCCATCAGCCGGCCGCCGGGGCTGAGGGCGAGCGCCACCACGAGCAGCAGGACAAGCAGCAGAACAACCCGGCCCCAGCGCCTGATCACATCGATCTCCTTGGGACGAAAGCCTCGACCCGCGTCGCGATGCTACAATCGGCGGCGCTCCAACACAACCGTCCGGCCTCCCGCGGAGGCCGCCAAATTCAGGAGTCCCCATCATGTCGTTCCTCCCTCGGTGCTCTCTTTTCCTCCTGGCGTTTTGCGCAACGATCCTGCTGCCGGCCTCCGCCGGGGCGGAGACCCTGCTGGTCCGCGACGGAACGCTGCTCACCATCACCGGGGGAACGCTCGAATCGACCGACCTGCTGATCGAGGACGGGCGCATCGCGGCGATCGGCCGGGACCTGAAAACACCGGCCGGAGCGCGGGAGATCGACGCCGCCGGACGCTTCGTCCTGCCGGGCATTGTCGATACCCACTCGCACATGGGGGTCTATTCGTGGCCCGGCGTCGCGGCCAATTCCGACGGCAACGAGATGACCGATCCGGTGAGCGCCAACATGAGGGCCGCCGATGCCATCTGGACCGAGGATCCGGCGTTCGAGCGTGCCCGGGCGGGAGGAGTCACCACCATTCAGATCATTCCCGGCAGCGGCAACCTGATCGGCGGGCAGGGCGTGACCCTCAAGCTGCGGCCCGCCGCCGACCTCGATCGGATGCGCTTCGCCGGCGCCCCGCGCGGCCTCAAAATGGCGCTCGGCGAAAATCCCAAGCGGGTGTACGGCGGGCGCCACAAGATGCCGTCGACGCGCATGGGGAATATGGCGCTGTTTCGGGACGCCTTCAATCGGACGCTCAACTACCGGGCCAAGTGGGCGGCGTGGAACGACAAGGATCAGGATGAGCGCGGCGCACCGCCCGATCGCGATCTCGAGCTGGAGGTCCTGTCGGAGGTGCTCGACGGCTCGATCCGCGTGCACGTGCACTCGTATCGCAAGGACGGGATCCTGCAGTTCCTCAGGATCGCCGATGAGTACGGCTTCGAGGTCGCGTCATTCCAGCACTGTCTCGAGGGATACAAGATCGCCTCCGAGCTGAAGAAACGGGATATCGCGGTGGCGACCTTCGCCCACTGGTGGGGGTACAAGGTCGAGGCGTGGGACGGCATCCCGCACAATGCGGCGCTTCTGGCCCGCGAGGGAGTCAAGGTCAGCATCCACTCCGATTCGGGGAACCTGATCCAGCGCCTCTACACCGAAGCGGCGGTGGCGGCGCGTTACGGCCTCTCGGAGGAGGACGCGCTCCGCGCCATCACCATCAACGCCGCGTCGGCGCTCGGCGTCGACGATCGCATCGGCTCCCTCGAGGTCGGCAAGGACGCCGATTTGGCGATCTTCAGTCGCCATCCCCTCGACGTCTACACCCTGGTGGAAACGACCGTGATCGACGGCCAGGTCGTCTACCAGCGGGATCGGATCGCGACACCGGACGATCTCTCCCGTCCCTCGATGCCGGCGGGCGGCTCGGCTCCTCCGCCGGGCGATCTGGTCCCCGAGGCGGCGCCGGAGAACCCCGACGGCCTCTATGCAATCGTCGGCGGGCGGGTCCACACGATGACCGGTCCGCCGATCGAGAACGGCACGGTCATCATCGAGGATGGAACGATCAAGAAGGTCGGCGCCGGTCTGCGGCCGCCCGCGGGCGCCACGGTGATCGATGCGGCCGGCGCTGCGGTCTTCCCCGGGTTCATCGAGTCGCACACCGCGCTCGGCCTGACCGAGATCTCCCTGGTGGCGTCGATGCGGGACGAGGACGAAGACACCGACCCGGTCCTGCCGCACCTCATGGCGCTCGATGCCTATAACACCGAGAGCGCGCTCATCCCGGTCGCCCGGCTGCACGGCGTGACCGCCGCCTTCACCTCTCCCTGGGAAGGGAACGTGTTCGGGGGAACCGGTGCGCTCGTCCGCCTCGATGGCGACTCGCCCAGCGCGGTCACCCTGCGCGATCCGGCAGCGCTGATCGTCAACTTCGGGGAGGGCCCCAAAACACGCTACGGAGCGCGCAAGAAGATCCCGTCCACCCGCATGGGGATCGCGGCCCTGGTCCGGGAGACGTTCACCAAGGCGCGTGACTACCAGGCCAAGTGGGCCGCATATGAAGAGAAGGTGGAAAAGGGCGACGCCAAGCGCCCCGACCGCGACCTCAAGATGGAAGCGCTGCTGCCGGCGCTGGCCGGCGATCTGCCGGTCTTCGCGCGGGCGCATCGCGTCGACGACATCCTGACGGCTGTCCGCCTGGCCGAAGAGTTCGACCTGAAGCTCATCCTGAGCCACGCAACCGAGGCGTACAAGGTTGCCGGCCTGCTGGCGGAGCGGGGTATCCCGGTGGTGGTCGGGCCGATCTCGACCCAGCCGAACCGGATCGAGACCCTCGGCGCCATCTACGAGAACGCCGCCCGCCTGCACGAAGCGGGCGTCACCATCGCCATCCAGACCGGCGACAGCGCCGACGCGGCCCTCAACGTCCGCATGCTCCCGTACGAAGCGGCCCTCGCCGTCGCTTACGGCCTTCCGTGGGAGGCGGCGATCCGGGCGATCACCGTGAACCCGGCGGAGATCTTCGGCGTCGCCGATCGGCTCGGAACGCTGCAGCCGGGGCGCGAGGCGAGCCTGTTCGTCGCGGAGGGCGATCCGCTGCAGCCCCTGACCCGCATCCGCCATCTTATGATCGCGGGGCGCCCGATCCCTCTCACCAGCCATCACACGGAGCTTTACGAGAAAGGGTACTGCCCGGCGCGCCCGCCGGCGGGCGCCGCTACACCTGCCCGATGTGTCCGGACGTCGTTCTCGACCATCCGGCTCCGTGCCCCATGTGCGGCATGGCGCTGGAGCCGGTCGACGGCGCAGCCGCGCCGGCGGAGGGTCACAATCCGGAGAAGGCCGGCATGTCCCACCGCCTCCGGATCGGCGCCGCGCTGACCCTGCCGGTCATTCTGCTCGGGTTGCCCGATATGCTTCCACAGCTCTCATCGGTCTGGCCGGTCGGACGACGCGCCGGCGTCCTTCTGCAACTGCTGTTCGCCACGCCGCTGGTGCTCTATTGCGGCTGGCCGTTCTTCCAGCGCGGCTGGGCTTCCCTGATGACCCGTCACCTCAACATGTTCACCCTGATCGCCATCGGCACCGGGACCGCCTGGCTTTACAGCGTGGCGGCGGCCGTCGCGCCGCACAGCTTCCCGCCGGAGTTCCGCAGCGCCGGCGGCGACGTGCCGGTTTATTTCGAGAGCGCCTCGGTGATCATCGTGCTGGTGCTACTCGGGCAGGTGCTCGAGCTGCGGGCGCGCGATCGCACCCGCGGCGCCCTGCAGTCGCTCGCCGCCATGACGCCGTCGTCGGCGCTGCGGGTCGGCCCCGACGGCAGCGAAGAAGAGATCCACCAGTGCCGCATCCGCCCGGGCGATCGACTGCGCATCCGGCCGGGAGAGCGGGTGCCGACCGACGGCGTGGTGGTCGAAGGAGAGAGCGCGATCGACGAGTCGATGGTGACCGGCGAATCGATGCCGGTTGAGGCGGCGCCGGGCCGCCGGCTGATCGGCGGAACGATCAACGGGACCGGCGGTCTCCTGATGCGGGCGGAACGGGTCGGCTCTGACACGCTGCTGGCGCAGATCATCCGGCTGGTGAGCGAGGCGCAGCGCAGTCGCGCGCCGATCCAGCGGGTCGCCGACCGGGTCGCATCGTATTTCGTGCCGGCCGTGATGCTCACGGCGGCGGCCTCGTTTACCGCCTGGGCGACCTTCGGCCCCGAGCCCCGTTTCGCGCTCGGACTGTTGGCTGCTGTGGCGGTTCTGATCATCGCCTGCCCCTGCGCCCTCGGTCTGGCGACCCCCATGTCGGTGATGGTCGGGACCGGGCGGGGCGCGACCGCCGGCGTCCTGATCCGCAACGGCGAGGCGCTGGAAATGCTGGAGAAGGTCGACACACTCGCCATCGACAAGACCGGCACCCTCACCGAAGGGAAGCCGCGGCTGGCGACGACGGTGGTCCTCCCCCCCTGGGAGGATGCGAAGCTGCTGCGCCTCGCCGCCTCCCTGGAGCGGGGCTCGGAACACCCGCTGGCGTCCGCCTTCGTGACGGCGGCCGCCGATCGGGGCCTGTCCCTGGCGACCGCCACCGACATTCAGTCCTACCCCGGCTGCGGCATCATCGGGGCGGTCGAGGGCCGCCGCGTGGCGCTCGGCAACGACCGGCTGAGGTCACGGCGCGAACTGCCGCCGGGAGATGACTCCGTCACCGGGCGCGCGGCGGAGCTGCGCCGGGCGGGAGAGTCGGTCGTCATGGTGTGGGTGGACGGCGCGCCGGCCGGCCTGTTCGGGGTCGCCGATCCGATCCGCGCCTCGAGCCGGGAGGCGCTCGGCGCCCTGCGCGAAGACGGCGTCGAGGTCATCATGATCACCGGGGACAACCGGGTGACCGCCGCCTCGGTCGCCCGGGCGCTCGGCATCGAGCGGCTGGAGGCGGAGATCCTGCCGGCCGACAAGGCGGCCTGCATCGATCGATTGAAGGGCGAGGGGCGGATCGTCGCGGCGGCGGGCGACGGCGTCAACGACGCTCCCGCTCTGGCGCGCGCCGACGTCGGGATCGCCATGGGAACGGGGACCGACGTCGCCATGGAGAGCGCCGACGTGACCCTGGTCAAGGGGGATCTCCGTGCTCTGGTGCGGGCCCGCCGGCTGAGCCGGACCACCATGCGGAACATCCGCCAGAACCTCTTTTTCGCCTTTTTTTACAACGCTCTCTGCATCCCCCTGGCGGCCGGCGTGCTCTACCCGCTGCTCGGCTGGCAGCTCAGCCCGATGATCGCCGGCGCGGCGATGAGCCTCAGCTCACTGACGGTCATCGGCAACGCCCTCCGCCTGCGGCGGGTCGTCCTGTGAGCGCCCGTCGTTTTCCCTTGACCCCCCGGATCATCCTTGTGTATAAACGCTGGGCGTATCTCGCGCAGGCAGTGCATGAACGCGGGGCGCGGCTGGCGCCCTCTCTTCCCCCGCCGGACGAATCTCAGAGGATCGAAGCCGATGTTCGTATCGAAGCGAATTTTCCTGACCAAGGGTGTGGGCCGTCACCGCGAGAAGCTCAACTCATTCGAGATGGCGCTGCGCGACGCCGGTATCGCCCTCTATAACCTGGTGCGCGTCAGCAGCATCTTCCCCCCGGGATGCAAGATCATCCCCAAGACGCAGGGGCTGAAATACCTGCGTTCCGGCGAGGTGGTGTTCTGCGTCATGAGCCAGGCCGAGACCAACGAGCCGCATCGTCTGGCCGCCGCGTCGATCGGCATCGCCATCCCGGCCAATCCCGAGAACAACGGCTACCTGAGCGAGCATCACTCGTTCGGACAAACGGACGAGCTCGCGGGTGACTACGCCGAGGACCTCGCCGCCCAGATGCTGGCGACGATCTCCGGAGTGGAGTTCGACCCGGACAAGTCGTACGACGAGCGCAAGGAAACCTGGCGCATCAGCAGCGAGATCTACCGCACTATCAACGTCACGCAGTCGGCCGTCGGCGACAAGCGGGGATGGTGGACCACTGTCGTCGCCGCGGCCGTCCTGATTCCGTGACGGCGGACGGAGCCGCCCCTCCCCTCCCCGGATTTCTCGGTCTGGACGGCGAAGCGGTTGCTCTCGAGCGGGCCCGCGTCGTCCTCGTTCCGGTGCCGTACGATCGGACCGCCAGCTACGGCAAGGGAACGGCCTCCGGCCCGCGCGCCATCCTGGAAGCATCCACCCACATGGAGCTGTACGACAACGAGCTCGACGTCGAGCCGTACACCATCGGCGTGCACACCGCCCCGCCGGTGTCGGGCAACGAGGACCCGCCCGAGGTGATGGCCGGGAAGGTCGAGGCGGCGGTCGCCCGCTACCTCGAAACGGGCAAGATGCCGGTCGTCCTCGGCGGCGAGCACAGCGTGTCGATCGGCGCCATGCGGGCCTGCGAGAAGGCGTATCCGGGGCTGTCGATCGTCCAGCTCGACGCCCATGGCGACCTGCGCAAGTCGTTCGAGGGGACGGAATACAGTCACGCCTGCGTCATGCGCCACTTTGCCGGCCGCATCCCGACCCTGCAGATCGGCATCCGCAGCATGTGCCGGGAGGAGAGCCGGTTCGCCCGGGACCAGGACCTGCGCGTCATTCCGGCGAACAATTTCATCCGCCGGCCGCAGGAGACGCTGCGCGAGGTTGACCGGCTGAGCGGCGAGATATACCTTACGATCGACGTCGATTTCTTCGATCCGGCCATCATGCCGTCGACCGGGACTCCGGAGCCGGGCGGGCCGGGGTGGTACGATACGCTCGATCTGATCCGGGGGATCTGCTCCCGGAAGAAACTGGTCGGGTTTGACGTTACTGAATTGAGCCCGTCGGGCGACACCGTGGCGCCCGATTTCCTCACCGCGAAGCTGGTCTACAAGACGATCGCCTATCGCTTCTTCGCGGCGGACATCGCGCGGGCCGGGGATTCCGCAACGGGCACACAAAGACCGCGGGGGGAGTCGAGGAGACGATGAGCAGCTCACGCAGATCGGGCTCGAACAAACCGGATGCAATCGAGAAAACCTCCCACGAAGGCGGCAACTCGCAGGTCGAGGTACTCGACTGCGACATCCCCGCCGAGATCCCGGTCATCCCGCTCGCCTCGACCGTCGTCTTTCCGCAGATGGTGGTCAACCTCCAGGTCGTCCGCAAGAAGAACCTCAACCTGATCCGCGATCTCGAGTCAGAATCGATCCTCGGACTGGTGGTGCAGAAGCGGGCGTCGGTCGAGGTCCCGCCGACGGAAGAGCTCTCCCCTGTCGGCGTGGCGGCGCGCCTGGTCAACCGCCTCAACGTCTCCGGCAACACCATCCAGATCATTCTGATGGGGCTGCGGCGCTTCCGCATCGCGAAATATCTGCAGTCCGAGCCGTACCTCCGGGCGCGGGTCGCCTGCCTCGACGAGCGCGAGGACGAGTCGATGGAGGCGAACCTGCTGATGGGGAACGCGCTCCACCTGCTGGAGAACCTCATCCAGATCGATCCGCGGGTGCCGGGCGAGATCCTGACGCTGGTCAAGAACAACCTGACCGGGCCCGGCAACCTCGCCGATCAGGTCGCCAACCACTTGAACTTCGAGCTCGAGGAGAAGAAGGAAATCCTGCAGACGATCAAGCCGATCGAACGGCTGAAGGTGGCCATCCGCCTGCTGGAGAAATCGATCGGCCAGTCGAAGGCGGGACAGGAGATCAAGGAGCAGACGGAAGAGGAGATCCGCCACTCGCAGCGCGAGTTCTTCCTGCGCGAGCAATTGAAAGTCATCCGCAAAGAGCTCGGCGAGGACGGCGAGGCAGCCGGGGCGCTGCGCGACCTGAAGGACCGGCTGGAGCGGGCCGGGCTGCCCAAGGAAGTGAAGAAGGACGCCGAGAGGGAGATGGGACGCCTGGAGATGATCAACCCCGCATCGGCGGAGTATTCGGTCATCACCACCTACCTCGACTGGCTGGCCTGCCTCCCCTGGGCCGTGGTCACCGAGGATCGCCTCGATGTCCGCCAGGCGGCGAAGATCCTCGACCGCGACCACTACGACCTGGACAAGGTGAAGGACCGGATTCTCGAGTTCCTCGCCGTCCGCCAGCTCAAGAAAGACCTGAAGAGCCCGATCCTCTGCTTCTACGGGCCGCCCGGCACCGGCAAGACGTCGCTGGGCAAGTCGATCGCCGATGCCCTCGGCCGCAAGTTCGTCCGCATGAGCGTCGGCGGGATGCGCGACGAGGCGGAGATCCGCGGCCACCGCCGGACCTACGTCGGCGCCATGCCGGGGAAGATCCTCCAGAGCCTGCGCCGCGCCGGCTCGCGCAACCCGATGTTCATGATCGACGAGGTCGACAAGATCGGCAGCGACTTCCGCGGCGACCCCGCCTCGGCCCTGCTGGAGGTTCTCGACCCCGAGCAGAACTACAGCTTCACCGATCTCTACCTCGACCTGCCGTTCGACCTGTCGAAGGTGATGTTCATCACCACCGCCAACCGTCTCGACACCATCCCGGCACCGCTGCGCGACCGGATGGAGATCCTGCACCTGTCGGGCTACGTGGAGGAGGAGAAGATCGACATCGCCCGCCAGTACCTAATCCCGCGGCAGTTGGAGGCCCACGGGCTGGAACGCTCGCAGTTGAGCATCGACGACGGCGCGGTCTCGGAGATCATCCATGGCTACACCTACGATGCCGGCCTGCGCAAGCTCGAGCAGCAGATCGCCACGATCTGCCGCAAGGTGGCGAAGGGAATCGCCACCGGCAAGAAGAAGCCGCGCGCGGTCGGAGCGAAGGACGTGGCGGAGTACCTCGGCCCGGTGATGTTCCTGTCCGAGGTCGCCGAGCGGACCGACGAAGTCGGCGTGTCAACGGGGCTCGCCTGGACCTCGTCCGGCGGCGAGATCCTGTTCATCGAAGCGACGCGGATGAAAGGAACCGGCGGTCTCATCATCACCGGCCAGCTCGGCGACGTCATGCGGGAATCGGCCCAGGCGGCGATCTCCTACGTCCGCGCGCACGCCGAAGAACTCGGCATCGAGGAGGACGCCTTTGCGAAGTGCGACCTGCACATTCACGTGCCGGCCGGCGCCATCCCCAAGGACGGCCCCTCCGCCGGTATCACCATGGCGACCGCCATCGCCTCCCTCATGTCGCAGCGCCCGGTGCGTCACGAGATCGCCATGACCGGCGAGATCACCCTGCGCGGCAAGGTTCTGCCGGTCGGCGGCATCAAGGAGAAGCTCCTGGGGGCCCGCCGCGCCGGGATCAGCACCGTGCTGCTCCCCGCTCGCAACGAGAAGGACCTCGTCGACATCCCGGATCACATCCGCAAGCAGATCAAGGTCGTCTTCGTGCGCTGGATCTCCGAGGTTCTGGAGGCGGCCCTCAGCCACATCGTCATCGCCCGGAAAGAAACAACGCCGAGCGATCTGCGCAAGACCGGCGCCCGCAACGAGCAGACCAGCCGGCGCCCCCGCATCAAGCCGCGCGCCGTCGCCGGCAGCAGCCGCCCGCGGCGCTAATGAGGGGGTCTCTGTCCGGAGAGGCGGGAAATGGTGGAGCGTGGGGGGATCGAACCCCCGACCTCAAGACTGCCAGCCTCGCGCTCTCCCAGCTGAGCTAACGCCCCATTTCCCGTTTGAGAAGGCGTTACTATAGCACCCCCGTTTCCCCACGGTCAACGCGGAAACCGCGTCCGGAGGCGTGCCGCCGGGCTTCAGCCGGATGCCACCACCTGTACCGGGATCTGCACCGAAGAGTGCCAGCCTGGCGCGGGGTTTTCTCTAGACCTGTCCTATCTCTATTATCCTGAATGGTCGCAGGAGAACCAGAAGCTGCTGGAGCAGATGCAGCGCGATCTTGGATACTGAACCGCTTCGGCAAGCTCTGGGGTAGTTCGGGCATTCTCCTCAGCCTGGCCCTGTTAGTGCTGAATCTGCAGGCGTTCCCAACTCCGCCCGCCGAGGCAGGTTCCGTGGATCTGGGGCCGCTGGCGGGCCTGTGGATGCTGGGTGTATTTCTACGAACTCTGCTCATAAAGTCAAAGAGAGAGCGACCGTCCCTTCAGGGCTGAGCAGACGGCGCCCGCCTCATTCATCGGGGGAGGGCCGGAGCTGTGCATGACAGTGTGGCTCGGGTTGGAGCGCCGGCACGAGAGGTTCGAGCAGTCACCGCTGCTGACTGGCCGGAGGCGAAGAAAGCTCCAGGGCAGTATTGAGACGATCCTCTGATGTTGCTCGGTGGGCCGATGATGATGTCGCCCCGGGAGTATATGGGAGACGCCGGCCTGGCTTATGTCGGGATTCCGGTGGTGACGACCGGACTGGCTGTAGCCCGATCGTGGAAAGTCGGTCGGTGAGCGAGGTCGTAGGTAAGGTAGTGTTCTGATGTTTGCAGGTCCGCTGTCTAACGACTGATGCAGCCAGCGAATCCCGTCACGGCCCAGGCAGGGGCTTGCGGCGGATCTGACACTTGCCCTGATGCCGCCAGGGGCGCGCCAGGCCCCGCCGCAGCTTACCCGGGGCGGTAGGCAGGCAATGGGGGGGGGGATTTGATGAATCCCGACGCGATCAACGACCGGTGCTTCTCCTGCGGTGGTCTGGTTCCCCGAGTGGATGGCCCCACTCATCGGTACATGGAATCATCTCCAGGCTGCTGGCACGTCTACGGTGAAGTTCTGTCACGCGAGTACAGTGATCGCTCATTCGGAGCCCTGCACCGCCTCACCGTGGATTGCTATGCCGTCCAACACCCGGGGCGGCCGTCGGCCCAGGCGATTCAGTCAGTCTGTGTCCACCTCATCAGCTTGTGCCTGGTCATCGAGCGGCGGATTGATCCCGGCTACGCCACCCGGGCAATCCGAACAGCGGTTCGCAAGAAGGAGCGCTTCGTCTGGCTCACGCCACCATCGTCCCTCGGGGCCATTACCGTCGCAGACGTGCAGGCCGTTTTACCGCCGCCGAGCACAAGATGCGCGTACAGGCCGGGGCGGAGAGTGCGTGGTCTGCTTGGTCGATGCATCACCGGACGATTCACGGATGGATGGACAGCCATGGATGAGCGAACTGCCCAGGCCTTGCAGCAGATGAGGCCCGCGCCCTGCCCGGGGGCGGCTCGGCCCTCGCAGCTGAACGCCGACGGCCAGGCATTCTGCCCGTAGAGGACGACTTTCGATCCGAGCTGACAATCCGAGTGCGGCGGTGACACCGTCCATCGCTGCTTAAGCGAGAGGGACCCGGGTGGACAGGACTCCAACAGTCAATCACGATAAATTTTTCGTCGTGATGCTGATGCTGGGTATCGTCTTGACCGGGTTCGCGCGGACTCTTTATCTGAGACTGTTTCTTGGGCTCCCGGAAATACCGGGGCACCTGTACGTGCACGGCACCGTCTTAACGGCATGGTTTCTCGTATTGTTCGCGCAGACGCACCTTGTGGCGACGAATCGCATTCGGATCCATCGCCGGCTTGGATTCGCCGGGGCCCTGCTCTCGGTAGCCGTTGTTGCGCTCAGCCTCCATACCGTCGCGATGCGCGATGCGCCTGCGATCGACGAGGAGCCAACCCGGGCCCTGGGCAACGTGGCTTCGTTGATCGGCTTTCTGGCCTGCGTCGTGGCTGGGGTTTCGCTGCGCCATCGACCTGCCGCACATAAGCGCCTCATGCTCCTTGCGTCGATCCAGATCCTCGCCCCCGCGTTGGATCGGTTGGCGAGGCTTGCGCCGGTCGCCAATGCCCTTGACCCACTCTTACCGGATGCCCTGGGCCCAACTGAAATCGGCTTTGCGCTCGTGTCAATGTTATCTCTGCTTCTGGTTGTCGCTGCGCACGATATAATGATGGAGAGGCGCCTGCATCCAGCAACACTCGGGGGTGTACTTGGTATACTTACTCTTGCGCCAGGTCTCAGTGCAGCCTTGATGTTCAGCGGTGCGTGGCGCGCCTTCGTGCGATTGGTCGGATAGGACTGTTGAAATGTTTGTAAGGGTTTGCGGCCTCGCTGCATTGCTGGCGATCGGGGCATGCACGGCGGGGTCTCCCGACGCCGGGGGCGGGGAGCGTGCGCTGTCGGTTGCCCGCGAGGTGGAACGACTGTCGGGAGAGCGCGCTCTCTGGCCAGGATTCGATCCGATCGCCATTCCGCTGGCGATCTACGCCGGCGATCAGACCTTTCTCTTCCGCCACCCGGCGCCGCCCGAAGGATTCAGCCCGGTCGCGCGCTCCGAGCCTGCCATGTTCATCTATGAGGGACGGCACCCGGCCGTCACGGCGAACTCGAGTGCCGAGATCGGCGACACGATGACCGCGACGCTGCTGCTGGGCAACGTTCCCGAGGACAGGTCCTCGACCGATCTGGCGGCTGTCGCCTTGCACGAAGCGTTCCATGTCTACCAGCGCGAGCATCATCCCGGCTGGCAGGCCAACGAGGGCGACCTTTTTCTCTATCCGACAGACGAAGCCCGAATCCTCGCCCGGCGCCGGCTCGAAACGGCGGCACTTCAGCGTGCCCTGGCCGTGTCCGACCGCTCCCGCGTGGCCTGCTGGGCGTGGCAGGCCCTCGCCTTTCGCGGTGAGCGATTCGCCGGAATGGATCCGGCGTTCGCGGCCTACGAGAGGGGAACGGAACTCAATGAGGGCCTCGCCGCGTATGTCCAACTGCGGGCGACCGGCCGGATGAACGTCGAGATACCAATCGATGGATTCGCGGCAACCGAAGTGCGCCGCCGCGCCTATGCGATCGGCCCCGCGATCGCCTTGCTGCTCGACCGCTTCGCACCAGGGTGGAAGGACTCGCTGGAGGCAGATGACCAGCGTAATCTCGACGATCTTCTGGAGGCGGCCCTGAACAAGCGGCACCCCGACCGGACCGCCGGCTGTGCCTTCACGGCCTCCGAAATCGCAGGCACCGAGCGGATCGCGCGCCAGGACGCGGCGACGGTCGTGGTGGAGCGGGGCGAACGGCGGAAGGCGTTCGACGCCAGGAAGGGGTGGCGCGTGGTCATTCAGGCGGCGGCTGGGCAGCCACTCTGGCCACAAGGATTCGACCCGCTCAATGTCGAGCGCGTCGAGGGCGGCCTGCTCCACACGCGGTTCCTCCGCGCCGGCAACGACTCGGGGCAGATCGAGGCGATGGACGGCGACGATGCCGACCTCGAGGCACTCACTGAAGGCATCGGCCCGCACCCTCTGTTCAACGGAATGGACCGGGTTGTCATCGCGGGCCTGGCGAAGCCGGAGATCGAGACGGCAGGCGGGCAGGTCGTCATTCGCGGCGCCGGCCTCACGGCCACCTTCGAGAAGGCCGTCGTGAGCGAAAGCGATACGGAACTGCTGGTTCAGTTGGAGTCAACGGAATGAACAAGACTCGAAAACTCCTGCTCGCCGCGTCCCTGGCTCTCGCCGTTCTCCTCGTCTCGATCGACCCGCTCGATGCCCACACCCGCCGGCGGGGGAAGCCGGGACCGTTCGAGCAGGGGTTCGAGTTCAGCACCCTGTTCGTCCACACCAGCTTCGAAAGCCGTGTCGAGATCGATGACGACATCGGCCTGGGGTTCCGCTTCGGCTACCTGTTCAGCCCGCATCACGAGGTCGAGGGGCTGTTCAACTTCGTCTCGACCGAAGACGAGATCTTCCCCGCCATCGATATCGATACATTCCACTTCCAGTTCGCCTATGTCTACAACTTCCGAAGGGAGGGCATTGTTCCCTACCTGACGGCCGGCATCGGCTTTCTGGACATCCGCGACCGGTCGCTCGGCAGCGAGACCGATCTGACTCTGGGGGCCGGCGCCGGGATCCGCTTCTTCGTCAATCCGGTCTTTCACTTCCGCCTGGAGTACCGGGTCAACCGGTTTGAGGGCGACGGCAGGGTCTTCGTGCGGGGCGAGGACTTCGACTTCGACGAGTTCTCGTTCGGCATCGGGTGGCGCCTGCCGACCCGTTGATCCGGGGCCGGCTCAGTCGATATAACCGAGGGAGCGCAGCCGCTCCAGAACGTTGCGGTCGATCTCCGGGGCATCCGCTCCGCGCGGCGTTCCCACGACCTCGTACTCATCGACGAAACGCGGCCGGTGGTCGATCGCCCAAACTGGATCGAACGCCTGCTCCAGCACCCGCCCCTCGAGATCCATCGACAGAGGCACGTCGAGCAGCGTCAACAGGGTCGGCAGCACGTCGAGCAGCCCGGCGTCGTCGATCGTCCCACCGCGGCGGATGCCCCGCCCCCACAGAGCGATGATCCCCTCCATCCGATGGTGGCCCGAGGTGGTCGGCTTTTTCGGCATGAGGACCGGCTTGAAGCCATGGTCCGACAGGATGACGAGGGTATCGTTCGCCTCGAGCCGCTCGAGATACTCTCCGACCATCGCATCGAGGTGGATGTAATACGCGTCGATCACCCGTCCCAGAGCCTCCGCCTCGTCGTCCTTGACGCCGTACGCCATCGCCCCGGGGTTGGCGAACTTCCAGAAGCGGTGCGAGGCGACGTCGACGCCGCCGAAGTAGACGGCGAACAGGTCGACCCGCTCCCGGTCGAACAGGGTGAGGCCGATGCGGCGATAGGTCTCGTCGCAGGCGACGCTCCAGCGGAATCCCTCGATGCACTCCAGGTTGTCGTGACCGAGCCCTTCCGTGCTGGCGGTGTCGTAGAAGCGCGCCATGAGGGCAGGTTCGAGATCCGCCGGCGCGACCTTCAGCGCGCCCAGCTCGTCGATGAGCTCCGGTGGATAGGTCTGTCGCGGGATGCCGTCGACGATCGTTCCCTTCAGCGGCCGGCCGGTCGACCAGTTGTAGAGGTAAGGGAGATAGGCCGAGACGACGAAGCCGTCGACCGGTTCGGCCGGCCAGGTCACCAGCCAGCCGACCACGCCGGCCCGGCGGCCGAACTGCGGCAGGATGTTCCAGAACGCCGGCGCCCGCCGCATGGAGCTGGTGACCGGCCGAACGCCGCCGGACGGATCCGGGACCACGAAGCCGTGGATGCCGTGCCGCCCGGGGCTGACCCCGGTGGCGACCGTCGTCCAGAGCGACGGCGAAGCGGACGGCTCCATTGAACGGAGCACGCCGGAGACCCCCTCCGCGACGATGCGGGAGATGTTCGGAAGCTCACCCCGCTCCATCAGCGGCCGGATCACCCGCCAGTCGGCGCCGTCGATGCCGATCACCACGACCCGGCCGGCGTCCTGCCCCGGAGAGGTCCCGCCCCCCCCGGAGCAGGCGCACAGAACGATCAACAGGGCCAGCGCCGGCAGCGCGGCCACGGCGCCGTTGCGCGAAGGGTTGATCGATCTCACCAGGTTGTGCATTGCGCCTTGCGGTTCCCCACCCGCCTCTCTAGCCACCGGGGATCGGTGGCGGCCCCGGCGGGATATATCCTTCGTAAACGTGCCCTTTCGTCTTCTCTTCGAACTCCTCGCGGATCGCCGCACGCGCCGCGTTATCTTCGAACAGGTCGACCATCGTTCCGGTCAGCGCCCTGGCCGCATACATCATCCCGCGGTGTCCGATCGACATGCCACCGGTGGCGACCACCGGCCAGGCGTGCCACGGCGCCCCGGCCGGTGCGGTGGTCACGGTGAGGTGAATAGTCGGCACCACCCAGCTGACGTCGGCGACGTCGGTCGATCCCCCTTTCGGCGGGCCCGGCTGATCGGGGAGCGGCTGGATCGCTTCCAGCAACCCCTTCTCCTCGACGCCGGTCGCCGCCTGGATACGGCGGGCGAACGCCTGCTCCTTGTCGGT